>JAAVZY010000033.1 GCA_022791945.1 Oscillospiraceae bacterium
GGTCATGGTATAGGCTGGCTTCTCCTTGTGCCGCTCCTGCTCCCAGTAGTCCCCCAGCTCCGTCAGCAGGGCGATGGTGTCACCGGCTCCCTCGAAATCAATGTGGGATTTTGCCATGGCCTCTTCTGTGGTAATGAACATGGGAAGGCTATAATGGAGGGGGATCAGGTAATTGTGTCCCTCATAGGCAATGCTGTCAAAGATGATCCTTTGATAGGGGCCTTCCTCCAAATCTACGTCCGCTGCCAGAACCTGGGTCAGATCCTCAAAGGCTCCCGCCTTCTGCATCTTGTGGATATCGCTGTAGACGAGAAACCCTTCATCTACAAATATGAGATCCGGCCCCTCTCCAGCCATCATCCGGGTGCCCAGTTCCTTATAGTAGGGATCATCATAGCCGAGATTATAGTGGTTGGTAATATTCACCTGCACTTCCGGATAGGCCTGCTGGTAAAGAGAAATCGCCCGATTCAGAGCCACCTGCATGGGAGAAGTACTGCCCTTATATGCCCTCATCTCAATATTTAATTCCTGGGTAGGTTTCCAGTTTTGGGAGCTTTGACAGCCGCAGGCTCCAAGCATCAGCAGAACCGGCAGAAAGAAAGCAAAATATTTTTTCATTTGCGTTTCACCCCTTTGAGTAATAGATTGTGGATAGAGGCGCTCAACCATTGAGGGGGCTTGATTTTCGCTGAAATATCAAGCTGCTCCTTCAAATCAGAGACAAAAGTGCCCCGACATCCAATGTCCGCACAGAACTTCTGAATAGACGGATCTCCCTCCTCTCATACGTTCGTTTCGCAGCAGAGCTTCCAATTTCCGCCCTTTTTCTTCTATATTTCTATTTTATCATCTTTTTTTCCATTGTAAATACAGTTTCCTGAATTTGTTTTTCCTTCTCTGGAGAGGAAGAGCCTATCTCCACAATCATTGCGAAGCGGCAAAAAAGGAACGCCCTTGATTGAGGGCGTTCCTTTTTAAGCTTGACTATCTGACAGGGCCGTTGCCCCATATCTGGGATTGGGTGATGGCAAGAACGGCTGTGGTAGGCACTCCGGCAATTTCTTCGCCGAAAATTGCCTGTAAGGCTTTCCCGTTGAGCATTTCCGCCAGCTGGGTTTTCGCCAGCTGAGATGCAGCAGCCTCCGAAGCCAGCATTTCCTGTTTCAGCTGTCTTTCCGAAGCCAGCTTCATAAATTCCATATGGCGGGCAATGCGCAGCTCCCACCAATCCGTTTCATCCGTGCCGCTGGTGGAATAGGTAAACCCGCCGCCGGCACTGGACGCGCAGGCGTTGCAGATGTTCCCATCCGCCCCGATGGCAACCGCCTGGGACATTCTCGCCGAAATCCCAGGTATTATGGCCTCGTTCCGCGCTGCGTCAAAGGTGAACCAGGTTTCGATCTTCTCCATGATTTGCTTGGCATAGTCTGCGTCCTGCTCCATGCGGGCCTGCACATCCGGATGAATCACCACAGCCTTGCTTCCCGGCGGGACGCTGCCCAGGGCGTGGATCGCCTTGGGCGCAATAAACCGGCCGTCGATGGAGCCGTAAAAAGGATTCTCTCCGGAAGGACGCCAGTTTTCCAGCGTCTCCTTTGCCGCGTCTCCGTCCTGATACAGCAGGTAGTGGGGGTAATCGTTCCGCACCCGCCAATAGCTGCTGCTGGCGTCAAAGACATGATAGTGAAGGCCCGGATACTTCACCTTCAGCAGCTCCTCCGGAGTGACCGCCTCCACGCTTTCGGTCTGAGCCTGCCCGGCGGAGCGGATCGCCTGACTGCCCATTAAGCCGGGAATGAACATCATTCCCAAAGCGCCGCCCATGCCGGACGCCTGTCTGCCGTCCAGGCCCAGCCCGGCCTGGGCGGCCATCTCCGCCGTTACCTCCAGGAAGCTGCTGGACGGCACGCCGGCCTGCTTTGCCTTTTGGCCTTTTGCGGCAGCGTTGATTTTTGCTTCGTAATCGTTTCGGATGGTACCGTTCATGGTTTTCTCTCCCCCTCCGCTTTCCCGCCCGGCAGTGCGCTTCCCAGCAGGCGCCTTCACGCCGGACACAGCAGCGAAAAATAAACTCTATCAAACTTAATCGGCAGATATAGGGGAAAATCAACCGTCCAGGCGCAGTCCTCTTTTTCGTCCCTCAAGCGCTCTGCGGATGCAGGCTCTCAGTCCAGAGGCCATGCCCCGATGGCATTCAGAAATGCCTTGGCGATGATAAAATGGCCGATATTGTTCCCGCCGTTGGGGTGTACCCGATCCGCAGAGAAGGCCATGTGATGGAGCTTCTCCTGCACCTGATCAAACGCCGCCTGTACGTCGCAGAACACCAGCCCGTATTCCCCGGCCAGCTCCTTCACTGCGGCGGCATATTTCCGCACCATGGCGGTCATGGGATCCTGCTCGTTCCGATCAATATAGTAGGGGGCCATCAGTACCATGCCCTTTACTTTGGGAAGGGTCTGCTCAATCAGCCGCCGGTAGGTGTCCACATATTCCGGAAAATCCACCATTGGAGCAGGGTTGAAGGGAACGTCAAAATGCCGCCAGACGTCGTTGATTCCAATCATCACCGCCACCCAGTCCGGATGGAGCTCCAGGGTATCCTGCTGCCAGCGGGCGGCCATCTGGCGGATGGTGTCGCCGCTGACCGCGGTGTTGAGAACCCGGATCCGTTCCTCCGGGCGGAAGGCGGTGAGCATTCCATCCACCAGGGCCGGGTAACCGCTTCCCAGGCCGTAGGGCGCGCCTCCGACAGGACGAACCCGGCCGCAGTCGGTGATGGAATCCCCGTTAAAGAGCAGAACGCTTCCTGTTTCCAATTTCATGTGTAGCATCCTTTCTTGTGTGTGCGTGGCTGGGCAAGGCCGCGAGACTCTGTCTCGCGTCTCTGCGGTGCGTCGTTTTACGACGCACCTAGGAATTCGGCTTCGCCGAATTCTAAGATGCGCCGCTGGCGGCGCATCGGGGATCTAAATCCCCTTGGAACCCGTAATTTTAAGGGCCTTTTTAAGGGCGGAAAAGGGGTGGGGTCAAGTCTGTAGAGACTTCCGGCTTTCTGCCACGCAGAGAGTCTGATTCACGCAGTACGCTTTTTTCGTAAAGAAAAAAGCTCCCTCCTTCGTGCGGGGTATTCCCTGCGCCGCAGAGGGTATGAGCGTAACAGAACCCGCTCGAAACTCTCTGCGCCGTAGTCCCTGCGCCGCCTATGGGGATGAATTTTTTCTTTACGAAAAAATGGGTAGGCGAGCGATCGACCACGAAGGAAGTATCAGCGAGGCAGGGAGTAAAAAGTCTGTACAGACTTGAACCCCCACCCCCTCTACGCCCTTAAAAAAGATGGGAATCCAAGGGGACGCGTCCCCTTGGCGAGAGCGCGAGAGCAGAGCTCTCGCGGCCTTGCGGGCTGTTACAGAATCCGTACGTCCACTCCGTTGACCTCGACCTGTCCCTCCGCACGGATCAGAATATATTTCACGCCGTTCAGGATTCGGGTTTCTACCAGATCGCTTCTTTCCGGATTCACCCGGACGGTTACATCCGGCGTCCGCACCTCCACCTGCCGCGCGTCCACCAGGTTGCCAGGCCGGAGGGGAGCGTCCTGCCCAAAGGCTTCCTCATACTTCTCCGTAAAGGCGGCGACCCGGTGCTCCTCCACGCCGCAGGCCTCCAGCACCCGCTCCACCGTCCCGGCGGGAAGGGCGGCGGGCTCCTCCGGATTCTCCTTCTGCTCGGCGATCAGCTCACAGAGCTGATCGTGGACTGCCTGCACCACCTCATAGCTGCACGCCTCATCCAGCGCTTCTCCCAGCACTGTCTGAAAGGTTTCCTTCTGCTGAAGGGCGGGCATGGGAAGCTCTGTGCAGAACAAGGCGTCGGTAAACTCCCGGTGGCTTTCAGCGGGGCTTTTGGTGTAGTAGAGGGCCCCATAGATGTTGGCGCACCGATCGTCGAAGGCCGGGAAGAGGAAACCCAGCTCCGGCGGGGCCACAACCCAATCGGTATGGCAGCTGTGGAAGGCGTTTTCATGGGCAAAGTAGCCCAGGGCAGGCTTGGTGGGCTTCACCGGGCAGATCCCGCAGACGAAGTAATGGAATACTTCCTGGGAGGAATCCTCCGACTCCTCGCCATCCGAGGAGCGGTAGGACACGTCGTAAGCGTCGCTGGCCAGGAGGATCAGATAGCTCCCCTCCATTGTGAGGGACTGGGCAATCTTCCCGAAGAAGGTTTTCAGCAGCTCCTCATCCTTTAGGCCGGAGCTGCGCAGATCCATGAGAAGCTTGTGCTCCTCTCCTGCGGCCACCTGGCTGGTGGCAAATTCAATGGGGATCCGGTTTTTGTCCGGCGCTCCCGAGAGCACCCGCTTCAGAACGCCCAAGAGCTTTTCCGCCTCCTCCTGGGGCATGATGCTCAGAGGCTGATGGAATATGTTCACAATCTCCCGGCGCTCATTCACACAGCAGCCGTGGATATGGGTAATGCTGTTCTTGTCCGGCCGGAATCTCCGCCGGAGCTCAGCCGCTTCCTTTTCGTTCATGGAACCTTCCTTTCATTTCACGAAATCCAGGGCCTGCCGCCCTATCTGCCATTATACAGGAATTTCTCCTGTTGTCAATGTATGGTTAAGAGCCTGTTCAAGATCTCTGGGAACAGCGCCTGAAAGGCGCTGTTCCCAGAGATCTTGAACAGGCTCTATGACCTTGAGGACGCTGTCCTCAAACACCTGCCAAGGGGGCCGGGCCCCCCTTGGATTCCCATTATCACGCGCGGCTCTGCCACGCTGCCGCCTGCCTATGGTCAGCTTTTGCCGGCAATATTGGCTTAATATGTTGACATTTTGCTTTGATTATTATAAACTATAACCATAAACAGCGGGATAGTCCCCATAAGAAGGAGTGAGCGTCCATGACAAGCACGATCGTAACCATCAGCCGTCAATACGGCAGCGGAGGCCGGGAAATCGGAAAGCTCCTGGCTGAACAGCTGGAAGTCCCCTTCTACGACAATGAGCTGATCACCATTGCGGCGAAAAAAAGCGGCTATGCGGAAGGGCTGTTTGTTCAGGCGGATCAGAAACCCACGGGAAGTCTGCTGTTTTCCATGTCCATGCTGGGGACGAATCGCGTCTCCTTTGATCTGCCCCTCAATGACAAGATATTCCTGATTCAGTCGGACATCATCCGGGAAGTGGCCGGAAAGGGCGGCTGTGTGATTGTAGGACGCTGCGCCGACTATGTGCTGCGGGAGAATCCGGCCTGCGTGAACGTGTTTATCTCCGGAGATCTGGACGATCGGGTACGCTGGGCAATCCAGGCCGGAGAGGTCGAGGAGAGCAAGGCCAGGGAAAGCGTCCTCAAGGTCGATAAGCGCCGCGCCGCCTATTACAATTACTACACAAGCATGAAGTTTGGGGCGGCGGATCACTATCACCTCTGCTTGAACAGCTCCTGTCTTGGCCGCCAGGGCTCTGCTGAGCTGATCCGCAGCTTTGTATGCCGTCTGGATCAAGAGCGGCAATCCGAGGGGAAGACCATGTGAGGCCCCCTCAGGGCGGAAAAGGATCGGTTCTGACTGGCATATGTCTTTGAAAACAGATGCTGCGAAGCCCCTGAGCGGACGAAAGTCCGCTCAGGGGCTTTTCTGTGAAAAGGAGCACGCCGCCCCTGGAAGGGGGCGGCGTACAAAAATCCGTTTATTTGGAGAGTCTGTCCTTCAGAGCGGCCAGCTGCTTCTTCATTTCCTCAGGCAGCCGATCGCCGAACTTGCCGTAGAACTCCTCGATGCCCTTGGTTTCCTCCATCCAGAGGCCCTTATCCACATTCAGCAGGCCCTTGACGGTGTCCACAGTGATGCCATTGAGCCCCTCAATGTTGATGTCCTCGGGCTTGGGCTCGTAGCCGATGGCAGTCTCAACCGCCTCAGCCTTGCCCTCGCACCGGGCCAGGATCCACATGAGCACCCGCATGTTATCGCCGAAGCCAGGCCAGATGAAATGACCCTCGTCGTCGGTGCGGAACCAGTTGACATTGAAGATCTTGGGAGCCTTGTCGCCCAGCTTCTCGCCCATATCCAGCCAGTGCTGCCAGTAGTCGCCCATGTTGTAGCCGCAGAAGGGCAGCATCGCCATGGGATCCCGGCGGACAACGCCCACAGCGCCGGTAGCGGCGGCAGTAGTCTCGGAAGCCATGATGGTGCCTACGAACACGCCGTGATTCCAGTCAAAGGACTGGTACACCAGGGGAGCGGTCTTGGCGCGGCGGCCGCCGAAAACAATGGCGGAAACCGGAACGCCCTGGGGATCGTTGAACTTGGGGCTGATGCAGGGGCAGTTGACCGCGGGAGCGGTAAACCGGCTGTTGGGATGAGCGCCCTTCTCCGTGGAGGTCTTGCCGTTCCAGGGCTTGCCGGTCCAGTCAATGGCGTTCTCAGGCGGATTCTTGTCCAGGCCTTCCCACCACACGGTGTTGTCGTCCAAGTTGTGGGCAACGTTGGTGAAGATGGTGCCCTTCCGGGTGGACTGAAGCGCGTTGAAGTTGGACTTCTCGTTGGTGCCGGGAGCAACGCCGAAGAAGCCGTTCTCCGGGTTGATGGCCCACAGGCGGCCGTCCTTGCCGATGCGCATCCAGGCGATGTCGTCGCCCACAGTCCAAACCTTGTAGCCCTGATCCGCATAGACTTTCGGGGGAATCAGCATGGCCAGGTTGGTCTTGCCGCAGGCAGAGGGGAAGGCAGCGGTGATATACTTGGTTTCTCCCTCGGGCGTCTCAACGCCCAGAATGAGCATATGCTCAGCCATCCAGCCCTCGTTCCGGCCCTGGTAGGAGGCGATCCGCAGAGCGAAGCACTTCTTGCCCAGCAGCACGTTGCCGCCGTAAGCGGAGTTGACGGAGCAGATGGTGTTCTCCTCGGGGAACTGAACAATATAGCGGTTCTCGGGATCGACCTGCGCCTTGGAGTGGAGGCCGCGGACGAAGTCGTTGGAGGTGTCGCCCAGATTTTCAAAGGCGCGCTTGCCCATACGGGTCATGATGTCCATGTTCAGGACAACGTAGATGGAGTCGGTCACCTCGACGCCCACCTTGGCCATGGGGGAGCCGATGGGACCCATGGAGTAGGGGATCACGTACATGGTGCGGCCCTTCATAACGCCCTCATAGAGCTTGTTCAGGGTGGCGTGCATCTCGGCGGGATCGCACCAGTTGTTGGTGGGGCCGGCCTCTTCCTTGGTTTTGGAGCAGATGAATGTGCGGGCCTCTACCCGGGCAACGTCGTTCACAGCGGTGCGGTGCAGCAGGCAGCCGGGCAGCTTCTCCTGGTTGAGCTCCTCCATTTCGCCGGTGGACATGGCTTCCTTGCGGAGCGCTTCCAGCTGCTCCTCGGAGCCGTCAATCCAGACGACCTGGTCAGGCTGACAGAGCTTTACCATCTCGTCCACCCAGTTGAGAACATTTTTGTTGTTTGTCAACATCGTGTATGCTCCTTCCGTATAATTGATGGCATTCCGGATTGCTCCGTCAGCCAAAATAGACCGAACCGCTTCGGGAACAGGAAACGATCCGGAAAACCGAAAAGGCCGGAACCGATCCAACCTTCCTCTGATACAATTATAGGAAATTGCCGTCAAGAAGTCAAGCCGAATCCTCCCAAGATTATGATCAAACTGTTAATTTTTTAACAATAGCGCCCCTTTCAACCCGATCAGACACAAAAAGTCCAGGATCTGACCCGGAATGCCACCTTGGCGGGCGCGGGCAGCTTCTCCCAGGTCTTGACCAAACATCCGAAACCGTACTATAATCAGTACGATTTCGGATGTTTTATCGGGAGGATGGGGGATGCCTGATGTCAGCTGCGGAAACCGAATGTAAATGGGAAATGTCCTCAGAGCTCCGGCAGTTCAATTATCTCCACAGCGAGCTGGACGCGCTCTATCATGAGATCGCACTGAAAATGAATCTGTCTGACAGCGCCATGATCCTGCTTTATACCATCTGCCAGACAGGGGAGCCCTGCCCCCTGAAGGCGGCTTACCGGCTCTCCGGCATCAGCAAGCAGACCTTCAGCTCCTCCCTGCGGAAGCTGGAGGCGGAAGGAATCGTTGCCGCGCAGATCCACGGGCGGCAGAAGCTTCTCTTCCTCACTGAGGAGGGGCGAAGGCTGGCGGAGCGGACGGTTCTGCGCCTGATTGCCGTGGAGGACAGCATCTTCCGGGAATGGAGCCCGGAGGAACGCCGGCTGCATCTGGAGCTGTCCCAGCGTTATATCTCCGATCTGAGGCGGAAAATGGGGGAGATAACGGAGCCCGGCGCGCCCCGGAACGCCCCCGCTCAACCCGATGAATCCGAAAAAACGCCGACGGCGTGACACGCCCCGAAAGCCCCGCGTGCGGGCCTTCCGCGGTGCGCCAAATCGCTTCTGGCAGATGAATGCAATGTTTTGCAGAATATAGAAAGGAGCTTCCGGAAATCCGGGAGAAAAAGAGTCATGAAAACCCGTATTCAGCTGTCCGATCATTTCAGCTGCGCAAGGCTGCTGGGGCTTTCTGCAAGGAGAGGCTTTGTGCTACGCACGGAGGATTTATCCCCAGTCTGCGCGAAATCGCAAGCGGGATTCTACTACGCTCATACTCTCTGCGGGGAGGGGCCTGGTACGACGCACGGAATCCTCCAGGCAGGGCTACCGCCTGGCGGCGGCATCCCTGCCATGCCCCCGACGTTCCGAAGGAACGTATGAGAGAGGGGATCGCCGCTGCTCCGAAGGAGCGGCGGTGGTGGAAGGATTCCCATGGAAGCAGAAATCCCCCCACCCGCACATACCGATCGGAAGCACTATCTCCGTCTGCGCAGAAACCCCTGTGCGGCGCAGGAAGTACCCCGCAGGCAGGAGGGAGCTTTTTTCTTTACGAAAAAAGCGTACTGCGGGAATCAGACTCTCTGCGTGGCAGGAGTAAGGAAGTCTGTACAGACTTAACCCACCCCTTTTTCCGCCCTTAAAAAGCTCTTAAAAAAGATGGGAATCCAAGGGGGGCCAGGCCCCCTTGGCGGAGCTCGAGGCAGAGCCTCGAGGTCTTGCCCTTCCGGACACGCAGAGCTACTCCCCTGCCAGTTTTTTCAGCTCGAACAGGGTGTTCAGGGCCTCGATGGGGGTCAGGGTGTCCAGCTGGAGATCCTTCAGCCGCTCCCGGAGCCGATCCGCTCCCGCCGAAGCAAAGCTCAGCTGATCCTCCTGGGGGACGGGCGGCGCTCCTTCGGCCGCCCGGACGGGAGCGGCGGCCTCCAGATCCGCCAGGTAGGACTTGGCCGCTTCCACAACCGCCTCCGGTACCCCTGCCAGCTTGGCTACCTCAATACCATAGCTCTCGTCCGCCCCGCCGGGGACGATCTTGCGCAGGAAGGTGATGTCGTCCCCGCGCTTTTTCACTGCCACCCGGTAGTTCTTCACCCCCGGCAGGGAGGCCTCCAGGCTGGTCAGCTCATGGTA
This sequence comes from Oscillospiraceae bacterium, assembly GCA_022791945.1. Classification (GTDB taxonomy): domain Bacteria; phylum Bacillota; class Clostridia; order Oscillospirales; family Ruminococcaceae; genus Paludihabitans. The sequence goes on from JAAVZY010000033.1 coordinate 9,481, forward strand.
GTGGGTGGCAAACAGGGTCTTGCAGCCCAGCCCTTTGGAAGCGGTGATATGGCTGGCCACCGCCTTGGCAATGCTCATCCCGTCAAAGGTGGAGGTGCCCCGGCCGATTTCGTCCAGAATTACCAGGCTCCGGGGGGTGGCGTTTTTCAGAATATGGGCGACCTCGCTCATCTCCACCATGAAGGTGGACTGGCCGGAGGCCAGATCGTCCGAAGCGCCCACCCGGGTGAAGATCCGGTCGCAGATGCCGATGGAGGCGCTGGAGGCAGGCACGAAGCTGCCGATCTGGGCCATGATCACCAGGATGGCCACCTGACGCATATAGGTGGACTTGCCCGCCATGTTGGGGCCGGTGAGGATCAGCATCCGGTTTTCCTTTGTATCCAAAAGGGTGTCGTTTGGTACAAAGAGGGTGTCCTTCAGCATCTGCTCCACCACCGGATGGCGGCCGTTCTGAATTCGGATGGCGCCGCTCATGGTCACCTCCGGACGGACATAGCCATTCTCCGCTGCGGCGTTGGCCAGGGAAAGGAGAAAGTCCAGCCGGGCCAGCGCCCCTGCGGTTTCCTGGATCTGCTCCAGCCGGGAGGCGGTGAACCGGCGCACCTCGTCAAAAATGGAGGCCTCCAGCGCCAGGATCCGCTCACTGGAGGAAAGCACCCTGGCCTCCAGCTCCTTCAGCTCCTGGGTGATGTACCGCTCGCAGTTGGCCAGGGTCTGCTTGCGGATATAGCCCTCCGGCACCTGCTCCCGGTAGGTGTTGGTCACCTCTATATAATAGCCGAAAACCCGGTTATAGCCCACCTTCAGGCTCTTGATGCCGGTTTTTTCCTTCTCCTGCTCCTCAATTCTGGCTATGTAGTCCTTGGCGTTGGCGCAGAGATCCCGGTACTCGTCCAGCTCCTTGTGGAAGCCCTCCCGGATGATCCCTCCGTCCTTCAGCGCCACCGGAGGATCCTCCACCAGAGCGTTTTCGATCAGGCTGTACACGTCCTCCAGGGTGTGAATCCGGCTGTTTACACCCGTCAGACAGGGGCAGGAAAAGCCCTGAGCCAGCTCCTTGAGCGCCGGCAGATGGGAGAGGGTGCCGGAGAGAGCCCTCAGCTCCCGGGGATTGACCGTCCCATAGATCACCCGGGTCATCAGCCGCTCCAGATCGTACACCCCGGAGAGGGCTTCCCCCAGGGCCTCCCGCAGGGCCGCGTCCCGGAACAGCTCCTCCACGGCGCTCTGGCGGCGGGTGATCTCCGCCAGGTTCATCAGGGGCTGCTCCAGGGCCTTGCGCATGTACCGTTTGCCCATGGCGGTGCGGGTCTTGTCCAGCACCCAGAGAAGGGTACCCCGCTTCTCTTTGGAGCGCAGAGTCTCCGTCAGCTCCAGATTCCGCCGGGCGGCGGCGTCCAGACCCACATACTGATCCTCCTGGTAGAGGCTGACGCTGGTAAGCCGCATGGCGCCGTCCTTCTGGGTAGTGTTCACGTAGGAGATCAGCCCTCCCAGCGCCCGGACGCCCAAGGGCAGCTCCGAAAGCCCCAGATCCTCCAGGCTTTGGCCCTTGAAGTGCTTCAGCACCACGCCAAGGCACTTTCCCTGCTCCAGCTCCTCGGGGGTGTAAACCTCTCCCACGCACTGGAGCTTGTTTTTCAGAAAGTCCCCGATCTCCGGATAGGAGAGCACCCCCTCGTCAAAGAGGATTTCGCTGGGGGTGAACCGGGAGAGCTCGCTGATCACCTCAGGGGCCACAGACTTCGTCCTCCGGCAGGTGAGCTGCACCTCCCCGGTGGACACGTCCGCAAAGCAGAGGGCGAAGCAGTCCCCCTCCAGCAGCAGGGAGGCGATGTAGTTGTTCCGCTCCTCGTTGAGCAGGTTGTTTTCGATGACCGTGCCGGGGGTGACCAGGCGGATGATCTCCCGCTTCACCAGCCCCTTGGCGGCGGCGGGATCCTCCATCTGCTCGCAGATGGCCACCTTGTAGCCCTTGTCGATGAGCCGCTTGATGTAGCCCTCCGCCGCATGATAGGGGATGCCGCACATGGGGGCCCGTTCGGGAAGACCGCAGTCCCTGCCGGTGAGGGTCAGCTCCAGCTCCCTGGAGATCTCCACGGCGTCGTCAAAAAACATCTCATAAAAGTCCCCCAGCCGGAAGAACAGCACGCAGTCCTTATGCTGGGCCTTGATATCCAGATACTGCTGAAGCATGGGCGACAATCCCACAAAAACACCCTCCTGTTCCCATTTCCCGACAGCCGAAAAAACAGCAGATTCCTCTCCCCCACAGGGAGAGGAATCCACCCGCCGCCTGATCATTTAGGCGTGGCCGGTCAAGACCTCGAGAGCTCTGCTCTCGAGCACTCGCCAAGGGGATTAAATCCCCTTGGCTTCCCGTAAATTTTTTGGGGGTGGGGGATCTTCCCCGCTGCTGCTTCCCGCAGGGACGATCGCCCGCCTACCCATTTTTTCGTAAAGAAAAAATTCATCCCCATAGGCGGCGCAGAAAGTACGACGCAGAAAGTCCCGAGCGGGCTCTCCTATGCGCACACTCTCTGCGGAGGGGGAACACTGTGCCACGCTCGGAATCCCCCTGCCATCCGCTTCGCTCCTGGCCCTCCTCCCTTTAACAAGGGGGGGCAAGAGGTTTCTGCGTCTAACAGAGTCTGCACAAACTCTGTGCGGCACAGGGAGTCCCCTCGTACGCAGGAGGGAGCTTTTTTCTTTACGAAAAAAGCGTCCTGCGGGAATCAAACTATCTGCGTGGCAGGGATTGGGAAGTCTGTACAGACTCAACCACCCCTTTTTCCGCCCTTAAAAAAGCCCTTTTCAAATAATGGGATTCCAAAGGGACAAGTCCCTTTGGCGAGAGCGCGAGAGCAGAGCTCTCGCGGCCTTGCCCTTTGACGCACGCAGAGATCCTGAACAGGTTTTAGTGGCAGCCGGAGCAGCCGGAGCAGTCCCCGCCGCAGGAATGGGCGGTGGGATCGCAGGTTTCCGGATCCTCGCCGTTGACGCAGAGCATCAGGATGCCGTTGATCTGGTTCATCAGGCTGTCCACGTCCTGCTTGGCGATGTTGTACTGCATCATGTTGGGGTTGCCCATCACCTTGGTGTAGGTGTCCTTCAGGGTCTTGTCCAGCTCCTTCACCTTTTCCTCGTCCTGATCCTCCGCCTGCATGGCGGTGGAGAGCTTCACCCGGATCAGGTTGAACTCCTGGATCATCTGCTGGAGCTCCTGATCCTCGTCCGCAGCCTGCTGGGCCGCCGCCAGGGCGATATACTCGTCGCTGCTCTGAATCTCCTTGCCGAAATCCCTTGCCATCCGAATCAAATCCATTTTCGTATCCTCCGTTTTTTGTAGTTTATCTTCCAGTTTAATTGATGCTTATTTGCGAAAGCAGCAGGTTTTCACAATGATGTCTGCACACTCCTCCGGGCTGTACACGCTTGTGTCCACACGCAGCCGGTAATCGATCCGGGGAGCCATCAGCGCCTGCTGTTCCTCCGACTGGCCTTCGTACCGGTCCCCGCGGGCGATGTTGCGTTTCCGGCACAGCTCCAGCGGGCAGTATACCTCAACCAAATCCAGGGGATTGTCCTTCAGGATTTCCAGCAGCCGCCGGTAATGAGGGGTGATTTCCTCTCTTTCCACCAGGATTCCGTCAATCAGCACATGCTTTCCCATATCCGAGAAGAGCTTGGCTGTGTGATACATCATCATAATGACCTCGCTGAGATATTTCCAGTAGTTTTCAAGCAGGTATTTCTCTCCGACCATCTCCTGGAACAGATCGTTGGCCACCACATAAAAAAACACATCGCCGCGCTCCTGGATGGCTTCAACAATAGAGGTTTTTCCTGCGCTTGTCACCCCGTTCAGGAAAATGATCTGTCCCTTTTCCACTTCGACACCTCTCAGCTTACAATTTGCAATGGCTCGACAGCCTTATTCCTGTACCCGGCCCTGCAGGGCCCAGCTCAGGGCCTTCTCAATCCGCACGGTCACAAACCGCCCAACCAGCTCCGGGCCGCCGGGGAAATCCACAATCAGGTTGTCCTCGTTCCGGCCGGTGAGCCAGCCCTCGCCGCTCCGGCCCGGGCCCTCCGCCAGCACCCGGCAGACGCTGCCCACCCGGCTTTCCAGCAGCTCCGCCCCGATCTCCCGCTGGACCTCCAGCAGCCGCTGAAACCGGCGGGATTTCTCCTCCGGCGGGGTGGGATCCTCCATGGAAGCGGCCCGGGTGCCCACCCGCTTAGAATAGATGAAGGAAAAGATGGAGTCGTACCGCACCCGCTTCAGAAGGGCGAGGGTCTGCTCAAAATCCTCCTCCGTCTCTCCGGGGAAGCCCACGATGATGTCCGTGGTGAAGGTGATGCCGGGGAGCCGCTCCCGGGCGTAGGCGATGAGCCGGAGATAGTCCGCCGTGGTATAGCGGCGGTTCATCTCCCGGAGGATCCGGTCGCTGCCGGACTGCACCGGGAGGTGGAAGTGCTTGCAGACCTTTTCGCATTGGGCCATGGTATCGATGAGCGCAAAGGTGGCGTCCTTGGGGTGGGAGGTCATGAACCGGAGGCGGAAGTCCCCTTCCTCCTTATTCAGCAGGCGCAAAAGCCCGGCGAAGCTGATTTCCTCCTCCAGCCCCCGGCCGTAGGAGTTCACATTCTGCCCCAGGAGGGTGATGTCCTTGTACCCCGCCGCCAGCAGCTCCCGGAACTCCGCCAGAATATCCGCGGGTTTCCGGCTCCGCTCCCGGCCCCGGACGTAGGGCACCACGCAGTAGGTGCAGAAGTTGTCGCAGCCGTACATCACCGGCAGGAAGGCCTTGACCCCCGGATCCCGCCGGATGGGGAGCCCCTCGGGAATGGCGGCATCCTCCTGGGAGAGGTTGAATACCCGCCGCTTTTCGCCGAGAAGCTGCAAAAGCATCTCCGGCAGCTGGCTGAGCACATGGGTGCCGAAGACCAAATCCACATAGGGATAGCTTTTTTTGAGCTTTTCTGCAATATGCTCCTGCTGGACCATGCAGCCGCACAGGCCGATGATCAGCCCAGGATTCCGGCGCTTGGCCCCTTTCAGGGCACCTACGTTGCCGAAAACCCGGTCCTCCGCGTTTTCCCGCACCGCGCAGGTGTTGTAGAGGATCAGCTCCGCCTCCTCCGGACGTTCGCAGAAGCCGTAGCCCATCAGGGCCAGCAGGCCCTTGAGCCGCTCCCCGTCGCTGACGTTCTGCTGACAGCCGTAGGTATGCACCAGGGCCAGGGGGATCCGATCCCCATACCGCTCCTGGAGCAGCAGGCGAACCCGTTCGATTGTGTTTTGCAGGCTGGCGGTCACAGGCGGGAATCCTCCTTTCCGGGAAACGCGGGCCGAAGGGCCCGCGTCAGGTTTCATTTTCAATGGGAGAAGCATGACTTGCCCATTCATTATACAGCCCGCGGCGTTGTTTTTCAATGGCTGGTTCTGAAATTATTTCCCGGCTCCTGCGATTTCGTCCGGCTTTCTTCAAAAAAGCCGCCGGGCCTTGTGTTTTCCTGTGATGTTGCATAATAGGATGAATGGTGATATAATGAAAAGCAGGTTGCTTATAAAACTGATAAGGAGGAATTTTATGTCACTGAAGCGTTTCTGTTCCGCTGGGATCCTCTGTCTCCTGGCAGCTATCCTGTTCGCGGTTCCCGTTTCCGCCCATGGCCACGGCGGGCATCGGGGCGGCGGGCACCGTCAGACCGCTGTGACCGTCTGTACCGTGGAGGGCTGCGCTGCTGTGGGCCGTCATTCCCATGACGGCGTGCTCTACTGCGGCTACCGTCATGAGAGCGGCTTCTGCGACGGGCAATGCCTGCGGCTCTGCACCGTGGAGGGCTGCACGGAAACCGGACGTCATTTTCACGACGGGATTGCCTGCTGCGGCTACGGCCACGAGAGCGGCTTCTGCGATGGGCAGTGCCTGGCGCTCTGCACTGTGGAGGGCTGCGAGACTGCCGGCCGTCATTTCCATGACGGAACCGCCTACTGCGGCTCCAACCATGAAGGCGGCTTCTGCGGCGGAGGCTTCTGCCGCAGTGCTTGAGCAGTTCCTTTGAATTCCGTCCAGACGGAGGGGAGGGCCGCGAGAGCTCTGCTCAAGGGTCAAAGCCTGCGGCTTTGACCCTGCGCGCCTCTCGCCAAGGGGATTAAATCCCCTTGGAACCCGTAATTTTTGGGGGTGGGGGTGGGGACGGGCGCTTGCGCCCGCCCCCACCTACCTCGCTGGTACTCCCTGCCTCGCTAGTGCTCTCCACAAAGAGGATCGCCCTCCTACCCATTTTTTCGTAAAGAAAAAATTCAGCCCTACAGGCGGCGCAGAGGCTGCGACGCAGAAAGTCCCGAGCGTGTTCTGTTACGCTCATACTCTCTGCGGAGGGGGAACACTGTGCTACGCTCGGAATCCTTCCACCACCGCTGGCCCTCCGGGCCAGCGGTGGTCCCCCTCCCTTTAACAAGGGAGGCAAGGGGGTTCTGCACCGTACAGAGTTTGCACGCACCCCCTGTGCGGCGCAGAAAGTACCCCGCACACAGGAGGGAGCTTTTTTCTTTACGAAAAAAGCGTACTGCGGGAATCAGACTCTCTGCGTGGCAGGAGGCCGGAAGTCTGTGCAGACTTGCCCCCCACCCCCTTTTCCGCCCCTAAAAAAGCCCTTCCAATAATGGGATTCCAAAGGGACGCGTCCACGATGCGCCGCCAGCGGCGCAGCGCAGAGACGCGAGACAGAGTCTCGCGGCCTTGCCCTTCGGCTGTGACCACAGCCTCTGGGGCAATACATATTTGTCAATGGATCAATCCGGCGGCCTTGCCGGGGCCGCACTGAAAGGAATCGTGGAAGACAATGAAAATCTTGGTTATCAACGCAGGCAGTTCCTCTCTGAAATACCAGCTCATTGACATGGACAATCAGAACGTTATCGCCAAGGGCAACTGTGAGCGCATCGGCGTGGACGGTTTGATTACCCACAAGTTCGCGGATCGCTCCCTCCAGTACGAGGTGCCCTTCCCCACCCATAAGGAAGCCTTTATGGAGGTGGTCAAGGCCCTGACCTCCGGCGAGGGCAAGGTGATCGGCGATGTGTCTGAGATCTCTGCCGTAGGCCACCGGGTCCTGCACGGCAGCGAGGTCTATAAGGTTTCCACCCTCATTACCGAGAAGGTGATTGACGACATTGAGTCCTTCTCCGAGCTGGGCCCCCTCCACAATCCTCCCCAGGCGGCGGCCATGCAGGCCTGCCGGACCGTGTTCGGGCCGGATACCCCTATGGTGGCTGTATTTGACACCTCCTTCCACCAGACCATGCCGGAAAAGGCGTATATGTACGGCATCCCCTATGAGTATTATGAGAAGTATCATATCCGCAAGTACGGCTTCCACGGTACCAGCCACCGGTACGTGAGCCAGCACTACCTGGAAATGCGGGGCCTGAAGCCCGAGGGCACCAAGCTTGTGGTCTGCCATCTGGGCAACGGCTCCTCCATCACAGCTGTCAAGGACGGAAAGTGCATGGATACCTCCATGGGCTTCACCCCGCTGGACGGCATCCTCATGGGCACCCGCTCCGGCGCGGTGGATCCCTCCGTGGTGCTTTACCTGGAGAACAAGGAGAATCTCTCTGCTGATCAGATGAATGATATTCTCAATAAGAAATCCGGCTTCCTGGGCGTTTCGGAGCTGTCCTCCGACGCGCGGGATCTGGTGAACGCCTCCCATGAGGGCAACAAGCTGGCCAAGCTGGCTTGCGACATGGTCCGCTATGAGATTAAGAAGTTCATCGGCGCTTACGCCGCCGCTATGGGCGGGCTGGACGCGGTGCTGTTCACCGGCGGCATCGGCGAGAACTCCGGCGAGCTCCGGGCAGAGGTCTGCGAGGAGCTGGAGTTCATGGGCATCCAGCTGGACGAAAAGGAGAACGATTACAACACCGGAAGCGATCACAAGATCTCCGTTCCGGGCCAGAAGGTAGAGGTGTGGGTCATCCCCACCAACGAGGAGCTGGCCATCGCGCTGGACACCAAGGCGATCATTGAGGGCTAGGCTTCAGCCTCCCTTCTGCGGCGCGCCCCCGTCCCAACAACGGGGGCGCTGCCTTTGATCGGCCGCCTGACCGCTTTTTTCCAAGGAAAAAAGCCTGGACGCGCAGAATCTGACCGGGCGTGCCGGGAGTTTGATAGCTGCTACAGAAAGGAAGGCTGCGGAAATGGACGCTGCAATGCCAAGCATTCGGGAGCAGAAGCTCCGGGAAAACCGCAGGGCCTATGAAACCGCCTGCACCCTCTTCGGAGGCTCGCCCCGGGTCCTCCGCTACTACGATCAGCCCAATGAGCTCAGCATGGATCTGCTCACTGTGGAGGACGCCCCTGCGCCCGGCCTGATCTCCTATTCCACCCTGGGGCTGCTCCACGCTCCGGCGGGGCGGCGGCAGGACGGAAGGCCCCTCCGGTTCGAGCTGGCGGGCGTCTGTCCCCGGGAATACGAGTATTTCCCGGAGCTGCTCTGCCGATGCGCCTTTGACATTATGAACGCCCGGTTCAGCTGCGGCCACGGCAGTATTTACCGGGACATGGTGCGGGCGTATTTGCCTGGCGCGCCCATGGAGCATATTCTGCTGGTGGAGAATCCGGACTTCTGGGGAGAACCCTTTCCTGCCCTGGAGCTGGCAGAAAAGCGGGTTCGGTGGCTGGGTGTGCTCCCTCTGTGGGAGCAGGAGGCCGCCCTGCTGGAAACAGAGGGGCCCCGGCTCCTGCTGGAGCGTCTCGGAAACTGCCGCCCCTGGGACTGGACCCGTCCGCCCCAGGCGCACCCAAGCGTCAGGACAGCGAGGGAGTAAGGCCGCGAGACGCTGTCTCGCGTCTCTGCGCTGCGCCGCTAGCGGCGCAGCGGGGACGCATCCCCTTGGATTCCCGTCTTTTTAAGGGCGTAGAGGGGGGTTAAGTCTATACAGACTTGTTACGCCCTGCCTCGCTGGGGTCGATCGCCCGCCTGCCCATTTTTTCGTAAAGAAAAAATTCATCCTCATGTGCGGCGCAGAGACTGCGACGCAGAAAGTTTCGAGCGGGTTCTGTTACGCTCATGCTTTCTGCGGGATCAAACGCTGTGGGACGCTCGGAATCCCCCAGTCAGGGCTACCGCCTGTCGGCGGCGGCATCCCTGCCATGCCTCTGACGTTCCGAAGGAACGTATGGGAGAGGGAACCGCCGCCGGACCGGAGGGACGGCGGTGGTGGAGGGATTCCCTCAGAGGCACAAAGTTTCTCGCTTGCACATACCGATCGGAAGATCGATCCCAGTCTGCGCAGGAATCCCGATGCGGCGTAGGAAGTATCCCGCACGCAGGGTGGAGCTTTTTTCTTTACGAAAAAAGCGTACTGCGTGAATCAGACTCTCTGTGTGGCAGGAGCAAGGAAGTCTTGTACAGACCTGACCCCACCCCTTTTTCCGCCCTTAAAAAGGATGGGATTCCAAAGGGGCGCGCCCACGATGCGCCGCCAGCGGCGCATCCTAGGTGCGTCGTGAAACGACGCACCGCGGAGACTCGAGGGCAGAGCCCTCGAGGTCTTGCCCGACCACCACGCAGAGATCTCAGCGGCGGCTTATTCTAAGATTTCGTTTCGCTTGCGGAAGAGCAGGGAGATGCACCAGATGGCTGCAATCCCGACGATTGTGTAGATGATCCGGGCGATGATGGAGCCCTGGCCGCCGCAGATCCAGGCCACCAAATCGAAGCCGAAGATCCCGATGGAGCCCCAGTTCAGCCCGCCGATAATCACCAGTATCAGCGCAATTCGATCCAGCATCTTGCTTTCATCCTTTCCGCGCGCTCTCTTTTCGGGAGCGCCAGGGGTATTTCCCATCCTGAAAGGGATAGGATACAGGTTCAGTCTGCGCAGATTGGGCCGGAATTATTCATATTCATAAAACACGGGAGGTTCCCTATGAACGGTATGATCCCCTATCTGATAATGGCCGGAGCGGCAGTCCTGGCGGCGCTGATTCTGACCGGCGTGCTGCTGCTCCGCAAACAGAAGCTGCGGCGGCTGGGGGTGGAGGGCGAGCGGCAGGTCGCCGCGGTGCTCCGCCGGTTTGCGGCGATCCGCAGCTTTAAGGTAATGAACGACGTCTACCTGCCCCTCTATGATCAGACCACCCAGGTCGATCACATTCTGATCGGCTTTTTCGGCCTGCTGGTGGTGGAGACAAAAAGCTATTCCGGGGCTGTCTACGGGGAGCCGAAAAAGAAGGAATGGCTCCATGTCATCGGCTCTCAGCGGCACCGGTTCTACAACCCGGTGATGCAGAATCAGGGGCACATTGACTGTATCCGGCATCTGCTGGGGAAGGAAAACCTGTACAGCATCCAGATGGAAAGCCTGGTGGTGTTCACCCGGAAAAAGGCGGAGCTGTACCTGCCCAAGGGCGCGCCGGTGATCCGGCTTTCCCAGCTGAAAAGGTTCCTGCGCCAGCCCCGCTTTGCGGAGGACAAGGGCTATGATGTGGAAAAGATATACGAGGCGCTGAAAAAGCATCAGGTCACGGACAAAAAGCGGATCGCCGCCCACGCTCAGAATGTGGAGGCCATCAAAAGCAGGGCCTCCGGGGAGAAAAAGTAGGCCCGAAAGCAGGAAAAATTCGTAAAAAGCCCTAGTCAAGGGCAAAAGTGTATGCTATAATAAAGATTAACCGGATTTTTAGAAATACGCGCCCGCCGGGAGCAGACAGCTCCCGCGCAGCCTGGAGGACCTTGGGGGGCCTGTTCCCCTCAGGCCCTTCGGCCTGTCCGGAGAGCGGCCGCTCTCCCGGCGGAGCGGGAGTAAACAATATTGGAGGATAATCAATGGCTTTGACTGAGACGAATAAAATCGAGACAAACAAGTTCGAGCTCACGGTGCAGGTGGGCCCCGAGGAATTTGAAAAGGCGCTGGAGCGCGCTTACCGCAAGAACGTGAAGCGGATCAACGTTCCCGGCTTCCGCAAGGGCAAGGCTCCCCGCAAAATGGTGGAGAAGCTCTACGGCGAAGGCGTTTTCTTCGAGGACGCCATCAACGAGCTCTATCCCGACGCCCTGGCTGACGCAATCAAGGAAGCCAAGCTGGAAGTGGTCGCGCGCCCCCAGGTGGAAGCCAGGGAAGTCGCTAAGGACAAGGGCTTTACCTTTGTCGCCACCTGCGTTGTGAAGCCTGAGGTCACCGTTGGGGAATATAAAGGCATAGAAGTGGAGAAAAAGGTCAAGACTGTTACTGACGAAGACGTAGCCAAGCGCATCGACGCCATGCGCGGCCGCAACGCCCGTCTCCTGGACATCACCGATCGTCCCGCTCAGAAGGGCGATTCCGTGACCTTTGATTTTGACGGTTCCGTGGACGGCGTTCCCTTTGACGGGGGCAAGGCCGAGAAGTTCAATCTGGAGCTGGGCTCCGGCCAGTTCATTCCCGGCTTCGAGGAGCAGGTGGAGAATCACGCCATCGGCGAGGAGTTTGACGTGAACGTCACCTTCCCCGAGGATTACCACGCCGAGGAGCTCAAGGGCAAGGCCGCTGTGTTCCGCTGCAAGATCCATGAGATCAAGGCCAAGGAGCTGCCGGAGCTGGACGACGAGTTCGCCAAGGACGTCAGCGAGTTTGACACCCTGGAGGAGCTCCGGAACGATATCCGGGGCAAGATGACCGAGCAGGCTGAAAAGGCCGCTGCCGATGGGGTGGAAAACCAGCTCATTGACAAGGTGATCGAGGGGATGCAGGCTGAGATTCCCCAGGAAATGAACGAGGCCCGGATTGACGACATGGTGCGGGACTTCCAGTACCGGCTCCAGTCCCAGGGGCTGAACATCGACGCTTACCTTCAGTACACCGGCATGGATCCCGCCGCCTTCCGCCAGACCTTTGAGGAGCAGGCAAAGAAGCAGGTGAAAATCCGTCTGGCGCTGGAGAAGATCGTAGAGCTGGAGAACATTGTTCCCTCCGACGAGGATCTGGAGGAGGAGTACAAAAAGATCGCCGAGGGCTACAAGATGAGCGCCGAGGAGATCAAGAAGGTCATTCCCCATGAGGACTTTGTGAAGGATATGTCCGTCAACAAGGCGATCGAGCTGATCAAAAACACCGCCAAGATCACCGAGACTACGGCAGAATAAGTTCCCCTATAATGTTTCGCCCGGGTTGCCGGGCGAAACATTGTGACATTAGGGCCTCCCGGCCCAAACAGGAAAGGAAGGTTTTGAACCTATGGATTATGGATTTCGCGGCAGCAGCCTGGTGCCCTATGTAGTGGAGCAGACCAGCCGGGGCGAGCGTTCCTATGACATTTTTTCCCGGCTGCTCAACGACCGGATCATCATGCTCTGCGACGAGGTCAACATCACCACCGCCTCTCTGGTAGTGGCGCAGCTGCTCTACCTGGAGGGACAGGATCCCGATAAGGATATCAATCTCTACATCGACAGCCCCGGCGGAGAGATCACCTCCGGGCTGGCGATTTTCGATACCATGAACTTCGTCAAGTGCGACGTGGCCACCACCTGCATCGGCATGTGCGCCTCCATGGGCGCTTTCCTGCTGACGGCGGGCGCCAAGGGCAAACGGTTCATCCTACCCAACGCGGAGGTGATGATCCATCAGCCCAGCGGCGGAAGCCAGGGGCAGGCCAGCGACATTAAGATTCAGGCGGAGCACATCCTCCGCACCCGGGATCGGCTCAACCGGATCATGGCTGAGCGCACCGGCCGGACCGTTGAGGAGATCGCCCGGGATACCGAGCGGGACAACTGGATGAGCGCTCAGGAGGCCCTGAGCTACGGCCTGGTGGATAAGATCGTGGAGCATCACTAATAAGAGCCTGTTTCAGCTTTTCGGGCACAGCGCCCGGGCTCTGAAACAGGCTCTCAGGAAACGGAGCTTTAGCTGATGGCAAGCAATGATGAAAGAAAGTCCTCCCCTCCCTGCTGCAGCTTCTGCGGCAAGAGCGAGGACGAGGTATACCGCCTGCTGTTTTCCAACGGGGTGTTCATCTGCGATGAGTGTGTGGCTTTGTGCTACCAGATGATCAGCGAGGATGAGGACTCCCAATACAATCCCCGGAATATGCGCCGGCGCAAGGTGAAGGAATTGACCATCCTCAAGCCTGAGGAGATCAAGGCTGTGTTCGATCAGTATGTGATCGGCCAGGAGGAGGCCAAGCGGGAGCTGGCGGTGGCGGTTTACAACCACTACAAGCGGATCCAATACACCGGCACTTTGGATGTGGAGCTGCAGAAGAGCAATATTCTGCTGCTGGGCCCCACCGGCGTGGGAAAGACCATGCTGGCCCAGACGCTGGCGAAGGTGCTGAACGTGCCCTTTGCCATTGCGGACGCCACCACCCTGACCGAAGCGGGCTATGTGGGCGACGACGTGGAGAATGTGCTGGTACGCCTGCTCCAGGCGGCGGATTACGACGTGAGCGCCGCCGAGCGGGGCATTATCTATATTGACGAGATCGACAAGATCTCCCGGAAGTCGGAGAACACCTCCATCACCCGGGACGTATCCGGCGAGGGCGTTCAGCAGTCCCTGCTGAAGATCATCGAGGGCACGGTTTCCAACGTGCCGCCCCAGGGAGGCCGGAAGCATCCTCATCAGGAGTTCATCCAGATTGACACCCGGAATATTCTCTTTATCTGCGGCGGCGCCTTTGACGGAATTGAGAAGATCATCTCCAGCCGGACGGAGAAGGGAACCCTGGGCTTTGGGGGAGAGGTTGTCTCCAAGGCAAAGGCCAACAAGAATATTATGAAGAAGGTCATTCCCCACGATCTGGTGAAGTACGGCTTGATCCCGGAGCTGGTAGGCCGGCTTCCGGTCATTGCGGTGCTGGAGGAGCTGGACGAGAAGATGCTCAAGCAGATTCTCACCGAGCCGAAGAATGCCTTTATCAAGCAGTATCAGGCGCTGTTCAAGCTGGACGGCGTGGATCTGGAGTTTACCGACGACGCTTACGCGGAGATTGCCAAAATGGCCATTGAGCGCAAAACCGGAGCCCGGGGCCTGCGCGCGATCCTGGAGGGATGCCTCTCCGGCCTGATGTACAGTGTCCCCTCCCAGACGGACGTGAAAAAGGTGGTCATCAACGGCGAAGCCGTCCGCGGCACCGCTAAAGCCAAGCTGGTTATGAAACGCAAGCCCAAGGAGCTCCCCGCTTAGAGTTTGTTCGGAGGGGAAGACCTCGAGGGCTCTGCCCTCGAGCTTCCGCCAAGGGGATTAAATCCCCTTGGAACCTGTAATTTTTCAAGGGCTTTTTAAGGGCGGAAAAGCCCTTGAAAATAATGGGAATCCCTTCCCGATGCGCCGCTGGCGACGCATCTCAGAATTCGGCGAATCCGAATTCCTAGGTGCGTCGTTTCACGACGCACCGCAGAGCGCGAGACAGCGTCTCGCGGCCTGAATCACAGACAAAGAGAGCGCGGGAGAAAATCTTCCGCGCTCTCTTTGTCTGCCTCTCGCCGTACTTTGAACGGACACAGGTTCTATGGATGCTCGGCAAGAAAGACGTCCAAACTTTCGTAGCGGATATCTATGGAAACCTCCGGCGCTTCCGGCAGGCAGAGCAGCACACACTCCGGCGGAGCCTCGGGATCCGAGCCGCCGACCCGCAGAAAATACCTGCCGTCCTCCACCGGGAACTCCCCCTCAGAGGAAATCCCCGCCACACGCTCCAGCTCAGCCCAATCCAGAGCCTCCCCCAGGGAGGACAGCTCCCGGATCTCCTCCAGGCTCACAAGGGAAAAGCTGACTTCCCCGGATTCCAACAGCGTACCGTCCTCGTCGAAATTCTCGCAGGACTGCGGCGCCTCCTTCGTCATAGCGCGTTCCATCAGGAGGTTGGCTGAGGCATCCTGGGAAGGCGGATCTTCCGCAGGCGGTTCGCCCGCCATTAGATAGGCGGCTCCGGCCGGAGCCGCGGCGGCCTCATCGCTGGTGGGAGCCGCGCTGCCCGCCCCCGCGAACAGATTGACGCCGCCCATCCCGTAGTAGCGCACCCCAAGGGTGATCAGAACACAGGCCGCAGCGGCGAGGGCGGCGCTTTGCACCCAGACCCGCCGGTTCTGCCGCCGGATGGGGGCCGGATCCTCCAGAAGGCGGGCGGTATCCTGTATCAGATCCTCCCGCAGGGGAAAGGACATTGCTTTTTTGTAGTCGTCCTTAAACATCGAATCCCTCCCCCAATTCTTCCTTGAGCATAGCCCTGGCCCGGTTCAGCTGGCTTTTGATGGTGCCCTCCTTTTTCCGGAGGGCCATGCTGATCTGCCGGATAGACAGATCCTCATAATAGAAAAGATGCACAACGGTCCGGTAGGCGGGCGGAAGCTTATCCATTGCCGCCAGCACGCCGCTTTCATCCTGACAGCGGGGCTCGTCCCCAGCGCTCTCCATCGCTTCATCCAGGGACGCCCGGTGACGCCTCCAGGCGGAGGCGAACAGCTTGTTGCAGCAGTTCAGCGTCACCCGGATGAGCCATGCCTTGCGGTGCTCCTCGCTGTCAAACACAGGACGCTTGCTGAAATACCGGAGGAATACCTCCTGGAATACGTCCTCGGCATCGGCGGCGTTTTTCATGCGGGAAAAAGCCAGCTTGTAAATCAGGTCGGCATACTCCTCCAGGAGCTCTCCCGCTGCGGCATCCGGCCGGAATGGTCTGTTTTCCATTCCTCTGGCCACCCCTCTCATAATAGTATATCCGGCAGCCGCCCTTTTGGTTGCGGCTCCCGGCGGAAATTTCTGATTTTTCCCGAAGGGAGAGGCTGTGAGAACATGAAAGCGGCGCTCCCGCGGCCTCCCCTCTGTGAATTCTGCTTCTCAGGGTATGTATTTGGCGCCGAGGGCTTCGGCAATGGCGACCGCCTGGGCCAAATCGATTTTGGTATTCCGGAGCCGCAGGTTCAGAAGATCCACCCCGTCCAGATCGCTCCCCCGGATGTCCGAGCCCTCCAGGCTGGCTCCGGTCATCCAGGCCCGGCTGAACCGGCACTGACGGAACAGGCTCCGCTCCATCCGGCAGCCGTTGAGCTGGGCTCCCTCGAAGCTGACCCCGGTCAGCTCCATCCGCCCGAAGGCGATCTCCCGGAGATCCGTGTAGGACCAGTCCCCGCCCCGGATGCTCATGCAGGAGGCCTCCGCCCCCACCAGGGAGGAGCCGGTCATTTTGCACTCCTCAAACAGGGTTCCGAACAGGCTTGCCAACCGGAATTCACACCGAAGAAAGGCGCAGGAGCGGAATTCGGAGCCGTTCAGCCGGGCTCCCGCAAACCGGCAGCCCTCAAACCGCGCGCCGGAAACCTCCAGATCGGAAAGCTCCGCGCCGCTGAAATCACATTCCAGAAACTGCCTGCGCTGGAGCTCCTCCCGGGTAAACTGCCGCCCGGAAAGGTCGGCCCTTGCAACTTCTTCCCACATACCATGACCTCCTGTGCGAATTGGTTCCGGCCGGGGCTGGATGAAAGCAGGGGCAGTCCCCGGCGCCCGCTCCCCGCCGGCGCTCACAAATGGAGCCTGCGCCTGAGCTCCGTCTTGATCCGTTCGCCGGCAAAGATGAAGAGGGCGGACAGGGAGAGCACGCTGCCGGCCACGCAGAACACAGAGGGGATCCGCACCGAGACAGCGCCCGCAAACAGGCAGACCGCCGGAACCACGCCAAACACGGCGTCAATCACAATGTAGATCACATAATCCTCCAGCCGGAGGTTCTGGACACGGGCCACGACCCCCATGGCAATCATGGCCGCCGTGCAGACAATGGGCAGCACGTACTCCAGGGACCAGCCCCTCCAATGGGTGGCCGCGTCCCAGCAGACGGCCAGCAGGCTCACTGCCACTACCTGATAAAGGACCGTTTTCAGGATATTCGCCCGCTTGTGTATCACGATGGCCAGGGTCAGCCACATGCTTCCGATTCCCAGCAGCACAAAGGAGGCCCACCACACAGATGTGGGAACCAGCACATTGATCACCACCGAGATGACCCCCGCCGCCGCAGAGCCGAACATCAGCCACCGAAACAGCAGGCTGTACCGCTTGGACACCGTGGGGATCTCCGGGAACAGCTCCCGGCCCTCTCCCGGCTCCCCTCGGGTTTCCCCCTGGCAGAGGGGGCAGTATTCCCCGTCCCCCTCCAGAGTAACCCGGCATTTGTCACAGGCGCGCATAGGGCCTCCTTTCCTCCGTCAGCGGCTGGCCGCGATGGAGACGGGAATCCCCATGGTGGTCAGGGTGCGGAAAAAGTTCTTTTGAATTTCTGTGCTCTCAAAGGCGGAGGAAAAGGTCACGGTCAGCTGATCCCGATAGGAGCACATGCAGATCTGCACCCGCTTGGTGCTCACAAACACATCGAACAGCCGGATGTGCTCCTCCATGGCCTGGGGCATCTGGACCTTTCCAATGTTGGAAAGCGCCGCGGTAATGCCCATCTCCGTATACCGGTTTGCAATCCGCAGGAAAAAGTCCTTGACCACTCTGGGCACCGGACGGACAAAGGCGTTGTGCTCAATGGCGGCCAGGGCGTTCATCCGGATGCCCATCCGCTCCCCGGTGAGCTCCTGACGGAAATAGCCGGTCACATAGGTCACCACATCCTGGAAGGAAAAGGGGACGCTGAAGTCATATTTCACCTCAAACACGCTGAAAAAGTTCCGGGCGGACTCGGAGGCGAAATACTGCCGCAGGTTCACCGGAACAGTGAGCACCACCGGCAGACGCTTGTCCCAAAGGGACATCGTCTCCTGAATGGCGCACATAAAAATCGCCGCGATCAGGGCGGTCAGAGTGGCCCCGTACTCGTGGGCCTTGTCCACCACCGCCTTCACCGGCATGGTGCCCCGGATGATCTGGATCCGGTTCTCCGGCACACGGGCGCCCTTGATCCGAAAGGCCCGGCGCTGCTCCTTTTTGATCCGCCGGCCATGGTTGCGGACATAGTATTTGCGGAAGCTGTCGTCCGCCTTCTGGGTCATGGAAGCGTCATAGTCGATGGGCGGGGGTGTCCGGAACGACTCCGGATGCCGCTTGAGCAGGTAGTGGTAGACCAGCATCCGCAAAAACTGCAGGGCCCCTGTGCCGTCGGAGAGCGCGTGATAGATCTCTAGGTTGATCCGGTTCTGGTAGTAGGTCACCTCAAACAGGAGGGTGCGGACCTCCTTATCGTAGATCTGGCTGCACGGGGGCTCGCACTCCTGCCGGACAGCGGCGGGCAGGCTGGATTCCTCCAGATAATACCAGAACAGCCCCTTTTTCAGAATGGAGCGGTAGAAGGGAAACAGCTCCAGGGTCTGATCCAGCGCCTGCTGGAGAAGGGGCTCCTCCACGGGTTCGGTGAGCTCGCAGGCGAAGCGGAACACCTTGGTGTCCCGTTTGGTGCTGGTGGGAGGAAAGATTTTTGCGGCGTTGTCCAGCCGGTTCCATTTGGCGGGGGCGGTCATGTCTCCTCTCCTCTCAGAAAGCGGTTGATCAGGCGGTAGCAGTCCTGGACCACCGGAAAGTTGGGGGGCAGGGAGAAAAAGCCGTGGAGGGCGTCGGGCATCCGGTGAAGCTCCACCCGGCAGCCTGCCTCCTGGAGCCGTCTGCCGTAGGCTTCTCCCTCGTCCCGGAGGGGATCGTATTCCGCGGTGAGCAGCAGGGTATCCGGCTGGCCGGAGAGATCCGCCGCCTCCAAGGGCGCGAAGAAGGGATTGGACAGATCCTCGTCACTGCTCTTGTACAGGTCCAGATAACCGCAGATCCGGCCTGCGGTCAGCAGATAATCGGTACCATTCTCCCGGATGGAGTCAAAGGGGGTGGTTTCCGGATGGTGATCCGCCGCTGTGGC
Organism: Oscillospiraceae bacterium; assembly: GCA_022791945.1. GTDB lineage: Bacteria > Bacillota > Clostridia > Oscillospirales > Ruminococcaceae > Paludihabitans. Next base: position 28,326 of record JAAVZY010000033.1, read on the forward strand.
GGGGTAGAGCAGAATCTGCCGGGAGGGCATGAACTCTCCCCGCTCCCTGGCCATCAGGGAGACTGCCGCCGCCAGATTTCCCCCGGCGCTGTCGCCAATCAGGGTGATCTCCTCCGGCCTGGCGTTGAGCAGGCCGGGGTGGAGGAACGCCTCCCTTGCCACGGCGTAGCAGTCCTCCGGCGCGGCGGGAAAGGGATATTCCGGGGCCAGCCGGTAGTCCACCGACACCACCAGATGCCGGGTATGGATGGCAAGATCTGTGCAGACCTTGTCGTAGCTGTCAATGTTCCCGGTGACCCAGCCGCCCCCGTGGAAGAACAGCAGCACCGGCCGGGGCTCATCCAGATACCGCTCGCTCACGTCCTGGTTGGGCGCGTAAATCCGCACCGGCACCGCGTGCTCCCCGCAGGGTACCCGGTGATCCCAGGTGCGGTAGAAGGGCTTCAGGACGTGGACGTGGGCGGCGTTGTACATGGCGCGCACCAGCTTGTAGTTCTTTTTTACATCTATATCGGGGTAGGACAGCGCCCGCAGCGCCGCCTTCATGACAGGATTGATCGCCATCGGCTAAGCCTCCGTTTCCCCCCAATTATAACAGACCCGGAGGCCAAGCACAACCCCTCGGTGTCAGCAGGCAGGAAGGGCAAGGCCGCGAGACACTGTCTCGCGTCTCTGCGGTGCGTCGTTTCACGACGCATCGGGGAGGGATTCCCCTTGGATTCCCATTATTTGAAGGGCTTTTTTAAGGGCGGAAAAGGGGTGGGGTTGAGTCTGTACAGACTTCCGGCTTTCTGCCACGCAGACAGTCTGATTCCCGCAGACCGCTTTTTACGTAAAGAAAAAAGCTCCCTCCTGCGTGTGGGGTACTTCCTGCGCCGCACAGGGATTCCCGCGCAGACTGGGGATAAATCCTCCGAGCGTAGCACAATGTTTCACCCTAAATAGAAAGTCCCGAGCGTACCAGAACACGCTCGGGACTTTCTGCGTCGCAGCCCCTGCGCCGCACGTGGGGCTGAATTTTTTCTTTACGAAAAAATGGGTAGGCGGGCGATCGACCACACAGGAAGTATCAGCGGGGAAGGCCCCCACCCCCCAAAAAAATTTACGGGTTCCAAGGGGATTTAATCCCCTTGGCAGGAGCTCGAGGGCAGCGCCCTCGAGGTCTTCCCCTCTCAGCAGGGAATCTCGATTGAGCGCTCCAGCTGGAGGGCGTAGAGAAGGCACTGGCGCACCGGCCTGGAAAAGGCCTGGCTGATAGCGTCCTTGTAGATCCGCAGCTGATCGTGATACCGCTCCATCAGCGTCTCCGCCGGGGCGTAATCGGTTTTGTAGTCCACAATGGTGATCCCCTCCGGCTCAAAGAGCAGGCAGTCCGCAATCCCCTGGATCAGGATCTCCTCCTGGGCAAAGGCGCCCTCCAGCTCTGGATCCACCTCTCCGGCTTTCAGGAAATAGAGGAATTTGTACTCCCGCAGAAGCTCCTCCGCCCCCTTCATCCGGGCGTAAAGAGGCGAGCGCAGGAAGGCCTCGATCTTCCCCAGGCTCAGGGCGGCGGCCTCCTCCTGAGTAAGAAAGCCCTTTTCCACCAGCCGGGCCGTCTCTCCCGGCAGATCCCGCTCCGCTGCTTCAAAGTCAGCGAACTGCATGAAGCTGTGGAGGATGGTGCCCCGCTGGGCAGGGGTCAGCCCCTGCCGCTGGAGGAAGGCCGGACGGGCCTCCAGCTGAATCCGCTCCCCCTGGGACTGCTTGGCGATCTGGGTCACGGTCAGCTTGGCCGGAACCCTGGTCAGAGGCTGACGGGGATACTGGAAGCCGATGGCCTCCCGGAGCGCCTGACAGAGCGCCGGATCCGGCTCCGCCCAGGCGTCCGCCCGGCCCGGCTGCTCCGCGTCCTCTCCGGCGCCTGTCCGGGCCAGGCAGGCGCGGAGCCGGAAGGGGGCCTCCATGGGGGCAAGGGCCCGGCATCCGGCCTGCTCCCGCACCGGAGCCATGTCCGGGTGCCGCAGGAGGGCGGGGAGCAGCCAGCCCTCAAAGCCGGGGGCGCTGAACACCTGATAGGGGGAAGGCCCCTTCTCCCCCAGGGAATCCCCCATGGCCCGGAGCCGGGCTTCCGCGTCGGGCAGGGTCATGGTGAGGATCAGCTTTTCCTTTGCACGGGTCATGGCTACGTAGAGCACCCGCATTTCTTCGGAGATAGTCTCCTTCTCCGTCTGGAGCCGGACCGCCTCGAAGGGGAAGGAGGCGTAGCTCCGAAGGGTCTGGCTGTCGGTGATCTTCATGGAAAAGCCCAGGGTGGGGTTCAGCTGGCACCGGCTGTTCAGGTCGGATTTGTTGAACCGCTTCCCGCAGTCCGCCACAATGCAGATGGGGAACTGGAGCCCTTTGGAGGCATGGATGCTCAAAATCCGCACCGCGCCCCCGGCAGCGCCGGTATTGGCGCAGGTGAAATCCTGGCCGCTTTCGATGACCCGATCCAGATACCGGAGGAACCCGGAAAGCCCGCCGGCTCCCGCCCGCTCGTAGCCCTCCGCGTGGGCCAGGAGCAGCCGCAGGTTGGCGTCCTTCTGCTCCCCGCTGTCCAGGGCTCGGGCCAGGGCCACAAAGTCCGTCTGATCGTAGATCTCCTGGATCAGGCTGTCCGCCGGGAGCACCGCCGCCTTCTGCCGCAGGCGGGAGAGCAGCTCCAGGAACGCGCCGCATTGGCTGTCCCCCGCCTCCGCCAGGGCCCGAAGGGCCAGGTAGAAGGGGCCCTCCCGCCGCGCCAGGCGGATTTCCCCCAGCTTGTCAGGGGAGAACCCGCCCAGGGGGGACAGCAGCACTGAAGCCAGCGGCACGTCCAGCAGGGGATTGTCCAGCACCCGCAGGAGGTTGAGCATGACCGCCACCTCGTAGGCCTCGAAATACCCCTCCGTGCTGTCGGAGAAGCAGGGGATCCCCGCCTCCTTCAGGGCGGCGGCATAGACGGGGGCCTTCCCCGCGCAGGAGCGGAGCAGGATGGCAAAGTCCCCGTAGGCGCAGGGCCGGAGGCTGCCCTGGGCCTCCACCTGATAGCCCTCCGCCTTCATCCGGCGGATCAGCCGGGCCGTATACCGGGCCTCGGCCTGGGTTTTCTCCTCTTCCCCCTCCCGGCTGTAGTCCAGGATATGCACCTCCGGGCAGGCCTCCGGATACGCCGGGAAGACAGCGCCCGGCACCAGGGCCTCGCCGGCCCCGTAGTCAATCTCTCCCATTTCCCGGCTCATAATCTGGGAAAAGACGCAGTTCACCAGGGCGCAGACCTCTCCCCGGCTGCGGAAGTTATGCTCCAGGGTGATCACCTCCTCCGACTGGAGGGAGTGCGTCTCCGGATCGTAGGGGGCGAACCGATCCTTCTTTTGGATAAACAGCCCGGGCATGGCCTTCCGGAACCGGTAGATGCTTTGCTTCACGTCTCCCACCATGAACAGATTGGCGCCCTGCCGGGAGAGCAGATTGAAGATCAGCTCCTGCACCTGGTTGATGTCCTGGCACTCGTCGATCATGATCTGCTCATACCGTTGGGAAAGGGCCTCCGCGGCGGCGGTCCGGCAGATGTTTCCCTCCCGCCGCTCCGCCAGGAGCCGGAGGGCGTAGTGCTCCAGATCCGCATAGTCCAGCACCCCCAGCGCCTGCTTTTTTTCCTCCAGGCTCTGGTAGAAGTCCCTCACCAGGGCAAAGAGCGTCTCCGTCCTGGGAAGCAGCAGGGCCCGGTCCTCCCGGAAATCCCCGTCCGTAAAGGCCAGGAACCGCTTGAAAAGCCCCGCGGCGATGTCCTGGGCCTTCTGCCGCCGTCCTTTCAGGAGCTCCAGGAAGTCCGGATCCCCGTACTTCCGGATGGCCTTCAGGGACTGCTTGTGAAATCCCAGCTCCGCCGCCTCCGCAAGCCTGCCGGCAGCTGCCAGCTCCCAAAGGGCCCGAAACTGTTGGAGGTCGGAGCGGAAGGCCTCCCCATACTTGTCCTCCACCTCCGGATCCTGGCGCATCAGCTCCAGAGAACCCTCTGTCAGCCGGATGCACTCCTCCAGGGCGGCAGCCGTATGCCGGGCGGTGGGCCTGGCCCAGGGGGAATCGTCCAGACCGCCCTCCTCCCGGTACATGGCAAGGGCCTGCTCCAGGAAATCCAGCGGGAAGGCAAAGGAGCGGATGAAGTCGTACACGGTGAGAATCAGGTCTGTCAGCGGCCGATCGTTCCGGGTGCAGGTGAACTCCACCAGGCTGGTGAAGGCCGGATCTCCGGCGGCGTAGGCGGCTTCCAGGGTTTCACCCAGAACCTCCTGCTTGAGGACGGAAAGCTCCGCCTCCTCGGCGATCCGCTGATCCCCTGAAAGTCCCAGGGCCTGCTGGTTTTCCTTGATGAGCTCATTGCACAGCTTGTGGATGGTGCTGATCCGGGCCTTGGGCAGCAGCATCAGCTGGCTTTGGAGGTGGCTGTCCCCGGGCTTTTCCTCCATGAGCTCTGCCAGACGGCCGCTGATCCGGCGGCGCATCTCGTCCGCCGCCGCCACGGTGAAGGTGACCACGATGATCCGATCCGCGCTCACGGGCTGTTCCCCTGTGAGCAGCCGGATCACCCGCTCGGTCAGAACCGCCGTCTTGCCGCTTCCAGCCGCTGCGGAAACCAGCAGGTTTCCCCCCAGCACCTCCACTGCTTCCTGCTGGTGCTGGGTAAAACGCATTTCCCCCATTGCTCTGTTGCTCCTCCTGATTGATTGGTTTGCGCTGTGCCGGAAGGCCGGAGCGCTTCCTTTTAAGCTATTATAGCGCAGCCGGGATGGAAGCGCAAGGGCGCTGTCCGCCGCAGAAGCCGCGAAAGCGGCCTGGCAGAGTCACTTCATAGGTAGCGCGCCCGGCAGGTGGAACGACTCAATCTGATTGGCTGCGTTCACCTGTTTAACGAAATGCATATTCCATGATGTGTTCCCCTTTGCTGTCGTATTTCCCGTTAAATTGGAAACCAATCTGCTGATAAAGCTTGATTGCATGAGGATTATTTTCATAATCATAAATGCCAACAGGCCGCCATAGCTCTGATTCATCGGCTTCCCGCAAGCACTCGCTTACGCTCTCAATAAAACCCGTCTGTTCCGAAAAGGCAGTCATGCCTCCATTTCCTTGCGGTTTTCGTGGCTTACCGACTTAAAATGCAGTTGTTTTTACGCATGCTTTTTTCTTCCCTGCTGCTGGTTGGAGCTTTTAGCATGTTTTGGGTCTGCTGTCCAGGCCGGCGGCTTCGTCAACGTGCAGGAAATCTGCCAGAGGGGCGTCTCCGGGATGCTGAAAAATCGTCCTTATCAATTGCGGATGTATCAATTGATGCGATGAAGATATTGATCTGTGGGGACGGAGCGATGCGCCAGGACGGAAGAATGGCTCTGTTTTGGCCCGGAGATCAACAGCGAACAGGTTCTTACTTAGCGGAACTTCTGATGAAAACGGAGTACAGTCAATATTTGCAGACAAACTTTCAAAAAACACTTGCAATCCAAGTCGGAGTATGCTATATTTATAGGCACGGAAGCATAGCTCAGCTGGTTAGAGCGCTGCGTTCACATCGCAGAGGTCGAGGGTTCGAGTCCCCCTGCTTCTACCATCCTTGGTTGACGAAAAAGATGTCATGCGGCTAAAGCCGCATGACATCGGCATTTGTAGGGGTTTTTCGGAGCAAAAAAAGAACGTGCATTAGGGGGATGTCCAAAGGGGAAAAATCCAGACTGGTGCGACCCGAACCCGCGGAGCGGCATATTGAGCAGAGAAAAGTGAAAAAATACCATTCACTCATAGGAGCCGGGATCTTTATAGATCCCGGCTTTTTGCATTTCAGGAAAAGAGGAAGGAGACGGAAGTTTGAAACAGCCAGAAATGGAAAACAGATTCTATCGGGAGCTGTCCCGACGCTTGGCCGAGGAGGGGATTCCCACCGGCCAGCCGGGGGAGAGAGGACTGCCGGTACTGCTTCACAGCAGACCGGCAGTTTTTATTTCGGCCTCGGGACTGGCGTACATGCCGGGGGAGGGAGGTGAGGAGGAAAGGGAACTGTATCATAAAGCCGCCCAGATGTCGGAGGAGGTGCTGGAATATACGCAGGCAGTGGAGCAGGCTTCGGTGCTGGAGGCGGATACGCTGGATACAGAGTATCGTCTGCTGGCGGAATACGGAGGCGTGGTACTGGCGGGAAAGGAGATGGAGAGGGGATATGGCTATCAGTTTGTGACCTGGAGCCGGGACCAGGACGGGAGGGGGCTTTCACATGGGCACTACTACCTGAACGGGTACAAGCAGGCCAAGGAGGACTTCGCGGTGCGCGCGGGACTCGTTCCAAAAGAGCTGCTGGTTTCCAGGAGGCCGCCGGAAACGCCGGATCCGGTTCGCAGCAGAGATCCGGAAGAATACGGAAAAGAGGCTCTCAGGGAATTAGGTGCGGATCAGGAACTGCTGGATACTCTGGAGGGCTTCACCGACTTTGCGTCCCTGGGTCGCCTGTGCATGGAGCAGGACGGCATCCACAGCGAAGCGCCGGAAATGGAGATGCTATGATCCAAACAATGGGCAATCAGCAAAACGCCTGAAAATGTGGAAGGAGTGTACGGAGATGAAAATGAGAAAAGGAGCGGCAAGGCTCTGCCTGTCGCTGATGGCGGCAGGGCTTCTGCTGACCGTCCCGGTGGCGGCGGAGGAGCCGGAGCCTCTGCCGGAGTTCGGGGCGCTGGCTCAGGAGGAACCGGCGCTGGAGGACATTCAGTATACCAGCCTGGGCGGGACGCCCTGCATCGTGGAGGTATATACCGTTCCGCCGGAGTATCCCAGCGGGGAACTGGGGAAGGGGAGCTTTCAGAAGGAGGGACGGGACTACGTCCGGGAGGCAGTCCTGAAGGTGAAGGAAAACTATGTTACCGAGAGCAGGCTGGCCAGCCAGACGGTGACGGTCTCCCATGAGGGACGGGAGGGGGCCGCCGCCCGGTTTGTTCCCTTCCTGGACTATGAGAACGGCGGCTACCAGGGCCAGCTGATCCTGGACGCATCGACCATTTTCACAGAGGCGGCGGGAACGCAGAGCGATTCCTATCCCCTGTCCGAAACCAGGGAGTTCACCGGCCTCCAGCGGAACGATACCTACTATATCCCCAAATCAGTGGTCAAGAACGGGGTGACTCTGGCTCTCTCAGACGTGGACTGGACGGCTATGGGAGACGGGACCTGCCGGGCGCAGGCCCGGTACGCGGGAACAGGATACGGGAGCAGAACCACCGGCTATGTCTCCACCGGAACCTATGTGGGGACTGTGGAGCGGAAAACCCTGGAGAGCGTCACCTACAAGGTGATCTACGCGGGGAAGCCGCTCCCGGTGGTCAAGCCCAGCTTGTGGCCCTGGATCCTGAGCGGACTGGGAGTGCTGGCGCTGGCGGGAGGGGTGGCACTGTTTCTCCGCCTCAAGCCCAACGGCAAGCTCTGCGCGGTTGAGGGCGGAACCAGGCTGCGAACGGTCCGGAGGCGGATCTCCCGGATTCAGCCCTGTGTGGACGCGTCCGCGCCGGAATACAGCGGCTGCGGGGAGCTGCTGTTTTATCCCTACCCCAGCACGATGAAATGGCTGGCGGGGAGAAAGGTGACGGTCAAATTCCTGGACGGACATATCGAGAGCTGTCCCATGGAGACAGACACCCTGCTCATCGGGCTTCAGGAGGGGAGCAAATGAAACGGAGAGTCATCCTTCCGCTTCTGGCCATGCTGACGCTGGCCGGATGCGGACAAACAGCATCGCCGCTGAGTGCGCTGAATACGCCGAAATATGCGCTTTCCCCGGCTCCACAGCTTGATTTTTCCGCGGTCAGGGAGGAAGAAATCCATACCTCGGAGGAGGGAATCATCCGGATTGAATCCAAGGGAGGATATACGTCCGAACAGCCGCAGGTTCCTGATCAGGCAAACGCGGATGCGGCCAGCCTCCCGAAGGAACCGCCGACCCCGGAAACGATCTGGGAGGAGGATGCGATCGTGAGCTACAACAGCTACACCCTGCCGGAAAAGATCATGCTGGAGGAGGACTGCCTGGGGGTGCTGACCATCCCGGCCATCGGGCTGGAGATGAGCATCTACGAGGCCGAGGACGAAATGGAAGCCATGCTCAAAGGAGGGGCGCACTACAAGGACACATCCGCCTGGGACGGCAATGTGGGCATCTCCTCCCACAACAGCGGCGTCCCGGAGGCAGTCTCCTTCGGCAGGCTGCACGAGCTGAATTTGGGGGATATCATCACCTACCGGACTGCATTGGGGGAGCGGCGATACAAGGTAGAAACTATCCTTGAGATCGATGATGGAGACTGGAATTGGCTTGGCCGGACGGCGGACAACCGGATGACACTAACGACCTGCATTACCGGAAAACCGGACAAGCGGCTCATGGTGCAGGCGATTCAAAGTTAGCGGCAGCCTTGCCAATCCCTCCGGATGTGCTACAATATAGATAATAACACAACGGAGGGATTGACCATGAAAAAAGGAATCTGCCTGTTTGCCGCACTGCTGATGCTGTCGGGATGCTCCGCTCCGGAAGCTCCGGTGGAATCACAGCCGGAAAGTATCGCGGCTGTATCGTCTCAGGAATCGTCCAGCCAAACTGCATCCAGCGTACCGGAGGTATCTTCGGGAACAGCAGTCTCTTCGGAAGAGGAGGAGGTATCTTCGGAGGCTGTATCCTCTGCCCCGGCCTCTTCGGAGGCCGTATTCCTGGAGGTTCTGCCCCCGGTGGAATCGGAGGAGATCCCAGAGTTAGCCTGTCCTCTGGCAGGCAGTCAGGCGGAAGCGCCTGACTCCTCTCAAACGCAGCCTTCGGCAAGCTCGGAAGCGGTATCCTCCGCGCCGCCCACATCCTCCACAGTCAGCGAATATGTGGTGCCGGAGGATGAACGCCCCATGACGGATGCGGAAGTGGACGCCCTCATCGCAGAAGCCATCGCCTATGCAGAGAGCAAAGGAATGACATGGAAAGAGGAATATTCACTTTCGAATGATATTCAAGGATACAATCCGCCTGGAAATTCCGAATCAGGATACCGCGCCTGCAAAGAAATGGTATTCTATAACATTGATGATCTATACAACTTAAACCTAAACAGTAATTTTCATAAGGAGGGTTCATTTGCCTTTTACAAAATTGAAAAAGGGAAAATCGATCCTTTTGAAGGATGGTTCATTTATGTGCTCTATTGAACCGAGTTACAACTGAATAACGCCCCGCCGCCTATGAGTAGCTCTATTCTCATAGGCGGCTTTTTATGAAACGGAGTAAAATATGTATCAACATTCAAAGCTAAAACACATCCATAACAGGCTGCAAAACCGATTTCGTTCGCTTGTATCGGCTTTTCTGGCAGTTCTGCTCACAATAGCTGCGCCCTTTTCCACGGCGGCAGAATCTTTCCAATGGAATCCGTCCAATAATTTCTCGTCTGAGGAATCCCTGGATTACACGGTCGAAGAAGATACCGTACCGGCGATCGATGGTTCTGGCGGAAACACCTATCCCTTTTACGGAGTACAGCTAACCGATGAGGCCGGAAATCCCCTCCCTATGCCGCGTACCTTCCCAGCCATCATTGAGGGCCCTATGTGGAACAATCCTCTGGGAAAGTGCTCCTATTTCTTTGTGACCTTTAATGGCAAAATCGCCTATTGCATTGAGCCTTTTGTATTCAGCACTTCCTCCGGTGTGAACTACGAACAGAGAAAAAATTTCGATAAGTTAAGCGTCCCTCAAAAGCTCGCGGTATCCTATATCCTCAAATTTGGAAGTCCCAGCGGAAATGACAGCAACAATAACTGGCACGCTGCAACGCAATGCCTCATTTGGGAAGTGACCTCTGGACAGCGGCAACCGGATATGAGCGGTTCTCCCGGCAGTTATTACAATGCCTTAGTGCAAACATTTCCTGGCATGACTGCAAAGTACAATCAAATGATTGAACAGGTTAAATCATGGAGGCAAGTTCCAAGTTTTACAAATCAAACAGAACAGGATGCCCCCACCTACAAACTGGAGGGGAGCGGGCCCTACACCGTCACCTTGACCAATACCAACAGTGCCTGCAATTTATCCTCATTCGGCTTCCAGGCATCCGGCGTCACCTGTACGGTCAACGGAAACGACCTGGTTATCACCTCTCCCACAGAGATTACCGGTGAAATCACCGTCAAAGGTGACCGTACCGACGTTACCGACAGCTCGGATAACTACATTTTCTGGTGCGATCCCGCAGGCCGCGATCAGACCCGGATGAGCCCCGGCCCGGACCCTGTTCCCTGCTACTTCAAGCTGGGGGCGGAGGCCAGTACACCGCCCGATACGCCGGATCTGCCCGACACGCCCACAGGGAACTATCAGATCACCATCAGCAAGCTGGAAACCGGCACGGATCTGCCCCTATCCGGAGCCCAGTTTGAGGTCCGCTTCCTGGGAGGCCCTGGGGATATCATTATCCCTCCCGCTAATCCGGAGGATCCCCCTGTGATCGAGCCGGAGCATCAGTTTACCGCAACCGCCACTACCAATGCCAGCGGAAAAATTACTCTGTCTGTCCCCTATAAAGGCGTGTACAAAATCACCGAGCTGATTCCTCCCGCAAATCACAAGCTGGCGGAGCAGACCGTCCAGACCGTCACCGTCAATGATGGCAGCCCCTCCGCCCGGATCAGCTACCACAACGAGCCCTACACCGGCATCACCATCCAGAAGATCGACGCCCAGACGAAAGCCCCTCTTTCCGGAGCTACCTTCCAACTGGAGCAGATCGACGGCAATATTGTCAAAACCGGCATCACCGGCCCGAGCGGCAAGCTGACCTTCTCGGACATTCCCGCCGCAAGCTATCGGGTGACTGAGATCGCTCCGCCGCCCAATTACCATCTTTCCAGGACGCCCTCTCAGTCGGTGGAGCTCAAACCCGACCAGATGGCGTCCCTCGTATTCGAGAACGAGCCCTATTCCGGCCTGCGGATCCGCAAGGTGGACGCGGAAACGGGCGAGGGCCTCTCCGGCGCTCTGTTCAGCATCCATGTGAAGGATGGAGAGCTGGTGGGCGAGGCGCTCACCGATGTAAACGGCCTCATCATCAAGAACAATCTTCCCGAGGGCTGGTACACCGTCACAGAAAAGCAGCCTCCGGAGGGGTACCTGCTGGACACTCCCATCCGGGATGTGTACGTCCGCCCGGAGGAGGATGTGGAGGTGGTGTTCCGGGACTTCAAACGCCCGGAGCTGCTGCTGAAGAAAGAGGATGCCAAGACTGGCGCTCCTCTGCCCGGAGCAGTATTCCGGGTAGCGCGGCGTGACAGCGCCGAGTACACCGAGGTCACTACCGGCCCGGACGGCACCGTCCTGCTCACCGGCCTGGACGCGGACTGGTATGTGGTGACTGAAATCAAGGCCCCGGAGGGGTACATCGTGGACAGTACGCCCCACGACATCCAGCTTCTGCCTGGAAAGACCTCCCGTATTGTCATTGACAACAACGCGAAACCCAGCCTGAGAATCCGCAAAATCGACAGCCTTACCAAGCAGCCTTTGGCTCACGCAGCATTCCAAATTCAGGAGAAAAACGGCAAGATCCTGGGCGCCTACTGGACGAACGACGACGGTATCATCTTCCTGGAGGACATCAAGCCCGCCCTGTATGTGCTCACCGAAACCACCGCTCCCGCAGGGTATCTGCCGCTGGCGGAGCCCATTGAGGCGCTGGTGGAGCCCAATCAGGTCACCACCGTCACTCTGGAGAACACGCCGAAGCTCCCCCTGCTCATCCACAAGCTGGATGCGGAAACCGGGGAGGCTCTGGCGGGCGCGGTATTCGTTGTCACCAAAGCCAACGGCGAAGCGGTCGGCGAGTATCTCACAGGTCGGAACGGCTACGCGGTTGTGCCCGAGCTGGAGCCCGGATTCTACACCATAAAGGAGGTCAAGGCTCCGGATGGCTATGTGATGTCCGGCAGTCCGCAGACTGTGGAGATCCGGGAGGGGAAGCCCGCCCAGGTGGAGTTTGTGAACACCCGGAAGGAATCCCTGCAAATTCTCAAGGTGGACGCGGAGACGGGGGATCCCCTCCCCGGAGCGGTATTCACCATCACCAAGACCTCCGGCGAGCCTGTTGGTGATCGCTACACCACCGACCGGAACGGATCCATCCTAATCTCGGAGTTGGAGCCTGGCGCATACATCATATCGGAGGTGCAGGCTCCGGAAGGGTACATCCTCTCCGCCGCGCCTCAAACGGTGGAATTGAAGCCCGGACAGTCCGCCCGGCTGGAATTTGTGAACACCCGGAAGGAGTCCCTGCAAATTCTCAAGGTGGATGCGGAAACGGGGGATCCCCTCCCCGGAGCGGTGTTCACCATCACCAGGACCTCCGGCGAGCCGGTAGGAGATCGCTACACCACCGACCGGAACGGCTCCATCCTAATCTCAGAGTTGGAACCGGGAGCATACATCATATCGGAGGTGCAAGCTCCGGAGGGGTACATCCTCTCCGCCGTGCCCCAAACGATTGAACTGAAGCCTGGACAGTCCTCCCGGCTGGAATTTACAAACACAAAGAACTCCCAGCTGGAGCTGCGAAAGCTGGACGCGGCCACCCGTCTCCCCATGGACGGGGTCACCTTCCGGCTGAGCAGGATGGACGACGAATTCATCGGCAATTTCCGCACTCAAAAGGGCGGTCAGATTGTGGCAGATAACCTGGCTCCCGGCTGGTACACCCTGCGGGAGATCGAGACACTGCCGGGATACCTGCTGGACGATTCCGCCCACAATGTCGAGCTGAAAGCGGGAGAAACGGCCTCTCTGGAGCTGCTGAATCAGCCGCTGAACAGCCTGACAGTACGTAAAAAGGACGCCCTCACCGGCCTTCCTCTGACAGGGGTGGAATTCCGGCTGGAAACCATCTCCGGCGCGTTCGTGGGGAACTACATCACCGGCGAGGACGGTACCTTCACCGTCTCCAATCTGAATCCCGGCTGGTACCGGGCCTACGAAACGAAAACGCTGCCCGGCTACAAGCTGGACAAGACGCCTCAGACGGTGGAGCTTATCTCCGGCAAAACGGCGGAGCTCGTGTTCACCAATCAGCCGCTCAATACCTTAATCGTAAAAAAGATTGACGCTGTGACGAAGCAGCCCCTGGTGGGGGTCCGGATGCAGGTCAATACCGTCAGAGGGGAAAAGGTGGGCGAGTATGTTACCAGGGAAGGAGGCTACTTTGCGGTCAACGACCTGAAGCCGGGGACCTATACCGTTTTCGAGCTGGAAACGCTGCCGGACTATGTGCTGGATTCCACCCCGCAGACCGTAGAGCTGGTGGAGGGTCACAATGCCGAGCTGACCTTCGTGAATCAGCCCCGGAACGCCCTGGAAATCCGGAAAACCGACGCCGTTACCGGCAAACCCCTGACCGGCATCCGGTTTGAGGTTACAAAATTGAATGGAGAGAAGGTAGGCACTTACACCACCGCCAACGGGCAGGCAGTTGTCACCGGACTGGAACCCGGGGCGTATATCGTTCGGGAGACGCAGACCATCCCCGGATATGTGCTGGACGCCACCCCGCAGACAGTGGAGCTCCTGCCCGGAAAATCCGCGGTGGTAGAGTTTGTGAATGTGCCGCTCGTTGGCCTGCAAATCCAGAAAGTGGATTCCGTCACCGGCGTGAGCTTCGATGTGAAGCACATCGATGGGCGGCTCATCGGTTCCTTCATCACCGACAGCAACGGTTACATCCATGTTCCCGGACTGGAGGAGGGCTGGATTGAGATGTAAATAAGCAAAAAGGCTCCTGTGAACAGGAGCCTTTTTGTCATAATGTATTTATTTACCAATACCCTCCCCGCCATATATCCCATCTTCTTGCTCGCTTTGATATTGTTCTACTTTAGTTAAAAAATCTCGATATGTAATTGCTTTATCAATACCTAATACGCTGGTTGTAGAACATGGAAGAATCAGACGCTCATCTTCTTTCTTAAAAAGTAAATAACAATACTCATGATAGTAGATAATAGTCTCAATATCCTTTAACTCTATCTGCTTTAATAGATAGTCAAGGTTATCAAACCAAACATGATGGGCTTTCAAAAAATTTTGTCCCACAAAGTAATCACCCTTTGAGGTTGGAGAATAGAACAGCCAACTATCATTTTGATCGACTACAACCTTTATTAAGTATTGGTCTGTAACTTGAAGCTCTACCTTGCTTTGGTTTACTGTTATAATTGAAACCGGGATTGGGCCCCGATTTCCCGCTAAAAATTTTATCCCGGTTGGTTTTTGAGTTAGGATATAAGTGATAATGCAGCTGGAAACAATAATTAGAGTAAATCCAATACACTTAATAAAACGGTGCACTGAACCAGCTTTCATTTATATCATCCCCATTACTACATCACGAAATGTATAGTTATCCGAAGTAAATGTGATCCTTCAAGTAACTTGGGGCGGATCCTTGATACGAAATAGCAACATTGTTTTGACCCCACGAATTATTTACATAAAGAACATAGGCCGTCGTTGAACGAGTTATTAACTGTTCAGCATATCCGTGTATGGTTTGTACATGTCCGTCTGTAGCTAAACCGCCGCCATTCGTTCCAAGCGTCAAGGGTTTATTCCTATCGATTTGTGATTTCACTAAACTGAAAGAATATGAAGCCGACGATACCCTAACAGAATATCCCCAATTAGATAGAGCTTTGTTGGTTCCGCTTTTTAATGTGCTTAAACTAACCGGCCCCATCAACCCGTCCAGATAGTTTATTGTTTCATTAGCAGTCATACTTGTATCAATGTATCCCTTGTATTGTAACATTATGTAAGCGCTAGTAGGACCACATTTTCCATTGATCCATGCAGTTGATAATGTGCCAGTAAGCTGTCCCCGTGCATTAGCGCGCGGCATAGCTAAAGGCTCATCAGAAACATGTAATTTACTTGTTGGACTTGTTTCCTTATCTGTTATCTCATTCAGCGAAGCCGAAGGAGTAAAGGCATAACCCTCATATATATGCCGTTTGTTTGAATCATAGTATTCAAAATATCCTCCATAGTATTTCTTTCCGCTTACACTGGAATAAGGGTTGGCGCTTGACAAGGAATATTCGTACACATTCAGCGTATTTATCCCAATTATAGCATAGCCATCCCCAACCCTATACAATCGCGCAATTACATTATCGTTCTGAGGACTATATAAATTATCAAGGAATATAACATCTGAAATCACAGTATTTTCTAATGACGAAATATAATTGCCTACAAACATTGTAGTTTCCTTGAGCAGTGCAGGTTCACTCTCTCCTACAGTTGTTGCAGATACTACACCAGTAGAACCAATAGCTAAACAAATTGCTAATATCAAGGAAGTGATGATCTTGTTTGTTTTTTTCTTCATCATGACATTATCCCTCTTTTCAATCAAAAGCGGCTTATCAAACCTGTGAGGATAAATGCGGCATTACAACTGAATCATTGGAATCATCTCTTTCACAAGTGTCGTTAGTATAAGTATATGACTATTTTTATATAAAGTCAAGATGATCTGTCATATTTTCCTATAAAGAATTAAATCGCCATTTTAAACAGTTCGCAGGGGCTACTTTCTTTTGTATCGTAAAACTCAATGCTATCGTCCTGCAACGCCTTGGTGTTCTTCGCTGTGTATTTGTGGTCGTCGTTGCAGACTTCGTTTGGAACGCAGTGCTTGCAGTTGCTACAGGTCATTTCTAATCCCCCCTATCACAATACCGAGGGGTATTACCAGAATGTGGGGGAGGAGGGCTTCACCGAGCGGGAGCATCTCTGCCTGCGGGAGCTGCTGCTGGGGATACAGGGAAAGTTCCTGCTGTCCTACAACGACGACGGATTTATTCGGGAGCTCTACAGCCAGCCGGGGATCTCCCTGATGGAGATCCACCGGATCCACAACATGAGACAGCGGTTTGAGGGAGGGAGCCGGTTTTCCGAGCTGCTCATCGCAAACTACGACCTGCGGGAGCGGGAAACCCTGGGCCAGACCTCGCTGTTTCAGCCGGAATATCAGGAGGACTCGATATGCGATTTGTAAAAGAAAACACCGGGGCAGGCATCGCTGTCCCCGCCGCGGTTCTGCGGCTGAGCGGCATGGGGGAGGAGCCCCGGCTGGAGCTTCACGTGCTGGACAAGGCCGTCCTGCTGCTGGAGGAGCGGATGACCGCCATGGAGCTGGTCACCGCCATCCACTCCCTGTACCGGCAGACTCTGGAGCTGCTGGCCCATCTGGCGGAGGTCTGCGGTAGCTGGGAGGACTGCGGCGAATACCCGGAGGTGCCGGAGGAGGTGCGGGAGGCGGCGGAATATGACCTCCGGGACGTGCCGCCCTGCCTGCTGGAGCTGCTGGCCTCCGGAGACGTCTGCCTGGGTGCGCTGGAGGAGCATCTTGTCAGGGAGGACATTGTGTATGGATGAGACGCCGCGGAAATTGGATGGGATCCTGCTCCGGGATGGGGCGCTGATCTATTATGGGAATCCCGCCGGCCGCCTGGAGGGGGAGGGGGTAACCGCGGATTCCATCTTCCGCCGCAGAGAGCTGGAGGAATGGCTGGAGGGGCAGGGACTTCCGGTCCAATGGGAGGAGGGCGTGTATGACGGGCTCTGCCAGGAGCGAATCCCAATCTTTCGCATCTGGCAGCTCCGACCGGAGGTTCCCCTCCGGTTCCCGGCCCTGGCTCAGCTGCGGGAGGCGTATGGAGAGCCCTGCCCCGGCTGCTACCGGGCGGTGTACGCCGGGGAACGGGCGGGACGCTCTCTGGAGGAGCTGTGGCTGGACTACTGCCGGGAGCCTCTGGAGGGAGCGGAGCATCCCCTGTCCATCTCGGACGTGCTCGAGCTGCGGGAGCCCTCCGGAAGCAGCTTTTTCTACATTGACCGCAGGGAGATGCTCCCCATCCCCTTTGCGGACAGCGGGAGGGAGGGGGACGGGTGAGCAGGCTGAAGCCTCTGAGGCGGGAGGGGATCTTCTCCCGGGACAGCGTTCCCGGCTCAGGCGGGCTGCTGGCGGTCTGGGGCAGTCCGGGGAGCGGTAAGACTGCTGCGGCGGTGAAAATCGCTGTGTGCCTGGCGAAGCGGGACAGGCAGGTGATCCTGCTCCTCTGCGGGAGCGCCGCGCCGGAGCTTCCCTGCCTCTGTCCTGCCCCGGAAGAGCCACGCTCCCTGGGGAGCATCCTGGCCGCCGCCCACGTGACCCGGAATCTCCTGCGGAATCACCTGGTGTCCAGCCCCCTGGAAACCCTCCGGCTGCTGGGAATGCGGAGAGGAGAAAACGCCCGCTCCTACCCTCCCGGAGGGGCGGCGCAGGCCGGGGAGCTTCTGGACTGCCTCCGGGCGGAGGCGGACTGCGTGGTCTGCGACTGCGCCGCCTCCCTGGCCGAGGACGCGCTCTCCCTCCGGGCTCTGCTGGAGGCGGATCGGGTGCTGCGGCTGTCTCCGGGGGGAGCCAAAGCGGCCAGCTTTTTCGCAAGCCAGCTGCCGCTGCTTCGGGAGGAGGGGCGGCAGCATGGCAGGCATTGGCTGGTGTCCGTTGGGCCCGGTTCCAGGGGAAAGGGGGATTTCTCCCTCGCCTTCCCGCCCGAGCTGGAGGGCCAGCGCGCCTCCGGCTCCCTGCTCTCTCCCCTGACCGCCAGGAGCAGCCGGGCCTTCCTCCGGACAGTGGAGGCCATCTGCCGGGAGGTGTTTCCCTGAACATGATTTTAAAGGAAAGAAGGTATGTACAGTGTGCAAAAAACACAGATACAGAAAAATCGCGGGATTGCTGCTGGCGGTCCCGCTGCTGGTATGCCTGTTCTGCACTCCCGCCCTGGCCAAGGGGGACGTAGCGGGCGTCATTGAGAAAACCTGGTCCAGCGCCTCTCTCCAGATTCAGCAGCTGGTCAACAATGTGGTCTTTCCGGCCATCGATCTCATTCTGGCTGTCTTTTTCTTCGTAAAACTGTCCACGGCGTATTTCGACTACCGCAAGCATGGCCAGTTTGAATGGAGCGGTCCGGCGATTCTCTTTGTCTGCCTGGTGTTTACCCTGACCGCGCCTCTCTACATCTGGTCCATCATCGGGCCGTAAGGAGCGGGGCGGATGTTTATTTGGGAATTCCTTCTCCCGGATGTGCTGGACCAGCTGCTGGACTGGTGCTATGCCCAGCTGGTGGGCTTTCTGGGCAGCTTCTTCGCCCAGATGGGCAACCTGGGCGTCGGGCTCTTTGAGCTGGAATGGGTCCAGGCGGTGCTGCTGTTTTTCTCCTGCCTGGCCTGGGCCCTGTACGCGGCCGGGCTGGCGGTGTCCGTCTTTGAGCTGGGAATCGAGTACCAGGCGGGCAGGGGCAGCCTCCGGGACGCTTCCCTCAACGCCCTCAAGGGTTTTCTGGCGGCGGGCTGCTTTGCCCTGGCCCCGGTGGAGCTGTACAAGCTCTCGGTGTCCCTCCAGGCCCAGATGTCATGGGAGCTCTCCGGATACGGGGACTTCCAGGCCTTGGGCAAGGCGCTCACCGAGGCCCTGGAGGCCAGCAGCCTGGACAATCTGAACGCGGCGAACATTTTCGGGGGACTGGCGGAGGATATCAACAGCCCCATCCTCTGGCTGTTCCTCGTCGTCATGATGGGGTACGCGGTCATCAAGTGCTTTTTCAGCAACCTGAAGCGGGGCGGGATCCTGCTGATTCAGATTGCGGTGGGCTCCCTGTATCTGTTCTCGGTGCCCAGGGGGTATCTGGACGGGTTCATCCAGTGGTGCAAGCAGGTGATGGGACTCTGCCTGACCGCCTTTTTGCAGACCACCCTGCTGACTGCCGGGCTGCTGGCCCTGCCGGACAGCGCCCTGCTGGGGCTTGGGCTCATGCTCTCCGCAGGGGAGGTGCCCCGGATCTGCGGGGCCTTCGGGCTGGATACCTCCACCAAGGCAAGCCTCATGTCCGCCCTCCATACCGCACAGACCGCCGTTTCAGCCACACGCACCATTGTCCAGGCGGTGAAGTGAAGGGAGATGTACCGCTATTACAAACACACGCGCGTTAGCAAGTCTGTTCGATGGGATCGGAGGGTTTCCCCTGTCAGCGGTCCGCAGCGGCATTGTTCCCCCTGAATTTCCGCAGGATCCCCTCTCCTATTGCCAGAAAATGCTCCAGAAACGCCAATCTCATATAACTGTCAGCATGACTGTCCAGCAGCTCCTGAATTTTTGTAAACCCTGGAAAATCCAATATACACCGGAGCGTGCGATTTATTCTGTCTCCCTTATTGCGTATCAGTTCCGCAATCGGATCCCCGCATAGATATTCACTATATTCCTCCTGCAGCTCACACAGGATGTGAAACAGCGGGCTTTGTGAATGAGGCTCCGCTGATGCAGCCATGTCAATTAAGGTATCCCATTGATCTCCCAGCCTGTCAGAAGGAAACATGTCTGGTGAAGTATTGACTGCCATAGAAAAAAGCGCATTCAGTGTGTATCGACGCTCTTCCTCCGCACTTTCCAGATATTCAAAGATAAAAGTGTCGCGCTTGTAGGAATCAGACTGCTGTAGCATAATGAGCCCAGCTTCTGAGAATACTGTTTGATCTGCTCCAGCATGTCAGCGTAGGGGAGGCACCTCAATTTGATTGCTTCCAGCCGAGCTGCCAGTTCACGGTCAAACGAACGATGCCAAATTTGATATTCGTTCTCATATGGACTATACATTATGCGCTCACTCCTATTTTCTTATCTTGTATTTTAAATGGGCCATTGCACGATTCTTGAAAACCATTTGGATTATTTGTGATGTATAGGAACTGATATTTTTAAAAATACGAATTTTAGAGCGCATACAGAACAAACAAGCGATAAAAAATACCATCTATTATAATCATAATGGAATAGGTGGTGGCATCATGACAGACTGTTGTAAAATAATGGGAGAACTATTACAGGAATTGCGTCAGGACCAAGGGTGGACACAAAATGAGGTTGCAGAAAAACTGGAGATTGCAAGATCCACTCTGGCCAAATATGAAGCAGGCATCAATCAAGTTCCGCATGATCTTGTCTTAAAAATGGCTGATTTATATAATGTCAATATTGATTATCTCTATGGGCATACAAGAATCCGCTCCAGCTGGCGTGATATAACCACAGTAATCTCCTATGATGGCGGCGAAATTACGCTGGATGAGCTTCTCCAAAGATACAATCATTTATCGCTGCATTATCGGAAGGTTTCCATAGAGGTTCTGCAAGCGCTGTCGTTGTTGAGCGCCGGTGATCAGTGACAAGGTCTTTCTCCCTGGAGGTTATATCGGGGGCTGTGGGTATATATTATCACACTATAGAGCAAAAGTAAATGATAAAGTTGCTTTATAAGCAAAATAGAAGCGATGTGTTTTCCTGTACTGTTATGATAGAGACAAAGATGATAACTGGAGAATAAGCCATGTATGGGGAAATAATAGAGGAACTGCGCAAGGATCGAGGGCTCACACAAAATGAATTGGGGCAGCTGCTTCATGTCAGCAACAGCACAGTTGCAGGCTATGAATGCGAACGGATTGCGCCTCCTATCCATGTCTTGTCAGCAATGGCCGAGATTTTTCATGTAAATGTTGATTACATTTTAGGGCGCACCAAGGTGCGCGAGCCCTGGTCTGATCAGCTGGGTCAAATCGACTTTGAACGGAGGAAAATACCAGCTGCAGAGGTCATTGCGTGCCTTCGTTCCATCAATTCAGGTGACAGGGATCTGCTGATTCGTCTCATCTTTTCCATGGCACGCAGGAAAGACGGCTAATGCCTTTTATATTGCCAGATGACAGTCAGCCGGCACCGGAAAGGTGCCGGTTTTTTCTGTATAAAAGGACAGACAAGGACGATATTTTTAAGAATTGCCGCTCCAGCGGCGCCCCCAGGCAGTTGCCCAATGCTCACAGAAAAGAGCGTCAACGAAGTTTGTAATTGAGAACTGCAGAAAACGCGGGATCCCTGTGAAGGTGTTCATGCAGAGAAAGAAATCGGAATTTGACAGCAGAGAAGGGAACGGCTGAAAGCCGCTCCCTTCTCTGCGCCTTATATCAAAATCAATCAAGGAGAAAAAGAATATGTACATCTACCCAGACAACCTGACGTCGCGGGCGGTGCTGTGGCTGTGGGAGCTGCGGGACGTGGCCGTCGTCGGGATCGGGTGCGTGGCGTCGGTCTTTCTGCTGGCCCAGTTCGGGCTGCTGCTTCCCATTGTGGCCACCGCCGTATACGCCTTCCTCTCCATCCGGGTGGAGGAGGCTAGCATCCTGGATTTCCTGCGATATGCCCTCCGGTTTTTCCTCCTGCGCCAGCAGGACTACCGGTGGGGATTTTCCCGAAGGAGGGAGGCTTTGCTATGAATCTGAACTTGCTTCGCAAGCCCAGGGATACGGTCCAGGAGCTTCTGGGCATCCTGGAAACAGGCCCCCTCAGTCTGCGGACCGGGCAGGGGGAGCTGGTATTCTTCCGGATGGAGCCCACGAATCTCTCCGTCCAGTCCCCGGAGGCGGTGGGGAGCCGGATCTATGCCCTCATGACGGTTCTTCGGAGCATGGAGGAGCTGGAATTCCTGGCCCTGAACGCCCGGGAGAGCTTTGAGGACAACCAGCGGTACTACCACCAGCGGATACGGGAAGAGTCCAATCCCGCCATCCGGAGCCTCCTGGAGCAGGACGCCGGGGAGCTGGATCGGCTTCAGCTCCGGACAGCCACCGCCAGGGACTTCTATCTGGTGGTACGCCTGCGGAAGGAGCGGGCGGAGGAGGCCCGGCCCTATCTGTCCCGGATTCAGAAAGCGTTGGAGGATCAGGGCTTCAAAGTTCGGCTGGCGGATCGGGAGGACTGCAAGCGGATGCTGGGGGTGTATCTGGAGCAGAACACCGCCGCCGAGCGGTACGCGGACTTCGACGGGGAGGATTTTCTTTGATGAGAAGGAACGATTCAGAGCAGAGGGAAAAAGAAAGCCGCCTGAAAGATTTTCTGGACATGGTATCCCCCTCAATCATCCGGTTCCTGCCGGAGCACTACCTGTGCGGGAACACCTTCCGGTGCGTCTGGGCCCTGCGGGAGTATCCCACCTCCACCGATGAGCAGGCCCTCCTCCGGGGGCTGGGGGAAAAGGACGGGGTGACCCTGCGGATCTATACCCGGCAGGTCACCCTGGGGGAGGAGAAGCGGATCCTCCGGGACGCCTCCAGCAAAAACCGGATGCGCCGCTCCGACGCAGGAGACGTCCGGGAGGCGGTGACGGCGGAGCGGAATCTCCAGGACGTGGCCGCCCTGGTGTCCGCCATGCACAAAAACCGGGAGCCGCTGCTCCACTGCGCAGTCTACGTGGAGCTGACCGCCCAGAGCCTGGAGGGGCTCCGGCTGCTCCAGAGCGAGGTCATGACCGAGCTGGTCCGGAGCAAGCTCAACGTGGACCGGCTCATGCTCCGGCAGCGGGAGGGCTTCCTCTCGGTCCTGCCCAGCGGAGCGAATCAGTTCGGGCCGCAGTTTGAGCGCGTCCTGCCCGCCTCCTCAGCGGCAAACCTCTATCCCTTCAACTACTCCGGCAGGACCGACCCCCATGGCTTCTGCATCGGCAGGGACCGGTACGGCGCGAACGTCATCGTGGACTTTGACCGGCGGGAGGAGGACAAAACCTCCGCCAACATCCTCATCCTGGGCAACTCCGGCCAGGGTAAATCCTATCTGCTCAAGCTTCTGCTGCTCAACCTGCTGGAATCCGGGAAGTCGGTAATTAGTTTGGATCCGGAGCATGAGCAGGAGGAGCTCTGTCAGGCGGTGGGAGGCTGCTTTGCCGACCTGATGAGCGGGCAGTACCGGATCAATCCCCTGGAGCCCAAGTGCTGGAACGACGGCAGCGAGCCCTCCGATCCGGAGGCCCCTCCCGCCTTCCGCCAGACCGCCCGGCTCTCCCAGCATATCTCCTTCCTGCGGGATTTCTTCCGGGCCTACAAGGAGTTCGGCCACCGGCAGCTGGATGCGCTGGAGCTGCTGATCGGGCAACTCTACCGGGAGCGGGGCTTCAGCGATCAGACCGACTTCGACGCCCTGGCCCCGGAGGATTTCCCCATCCTGTCGGATCTTTACAGCCTGATGGAGCGGGAGTACAAGTCCAGCGGACAGGAGCGGGACCGGCTCTATACCCCGGAGCTGCTGCGGGAGCTCCTGCTGGGCCTCCACTCCATCTGTGTGGGGGCGGAGAGCGCTTTCTTCAACGGCGCTACCAATCTGACCTCCCACCGTTTTCTGGTTCTGGGAGTCAAGGGGGTGCCCCAGGCCGGCAAGAACGTCCGGGGAGCCCTGCTGTTCAATATCCTCTCCTATATGTCCCACCGGCTGCTGACCGTGGGAAACACCGCCGCGGCCCTGGACGAGCTGTACCTCTGGCTGTCCGGGAACGTGGCGGCGGGCACTTCCATGATCGAGTATATCCGCAACTGCCTGAAGCGGGTGCGGAAGAAGGAGTCGGCCATGCTGCTGGCCTCCCAGAATCTGGAGGATTTCAACCAGGAGGGCATCCGGGAGCTGACCAGGCCCCTTTTTGCCATCCCGCCCCATCAGTTCCTGTTCAACGCAGGAACAGTGGATAAGCGGTTCTATCTGGACACCCTCCAGCTGGAGGAATCCGAGTATGAGCTCATCCGCCGCCCCCAGCGGGGCGTCTGCCTCTACAAATGCGGCAGCGAGCGGTATCTGCTGGAGGTTCACGCGCCCGCCTACAAGGAGGCCCTCTTCGGCAAGGCGGGCGGGAGATAGCAGGCATTGCATCTTGTCCAAACAGGTGTGGATATGGTAAAATGAGCGTAATCGTTGTTTGTTTCTTTCAATAGACCTCTTGCGAAAATAAGGGTCAGTGATAAAATAGGGGTATGAAATACGAAAAGATAGCAGAATATTCAAACGCAAAATTCCGGAGGATCACAGGGGTAAAGCGGGCAACATTTGACAAGATGGTAGAGATTTTA
>JAAVZY010000034.1 GCA_022791945.1 Oscillospiraceae bacterium
AGAACCTGTATTCACAGCTGAAAACGGGGTCTGGACGGAGCTTTTCCAGTCCGATCCGCGTCAAAAATGCTCGGAATCCACAAAGGATTCCTCCGCTTTTTTCCTTGACGGACTGGAAAATCCCTCGCCCATCCCCCCATTTCCAGCTATGAATACAGGTTCTAAAAATCAGGCTCCGATTTTACGGTGAAAGGATGGGCATATCATGGAACAATACCGGCAGCTGGCAAAGAGACTGCGAAGCTTGGCGGTTTTCCGGAGCCTGCTGGAGGATCCGGTGATAAAGGGGCTGATTGCCCTGCTGGAGGCGGATTCGGAATCGGTTCCGGAGCGCTGGGCGGCGCTGGCGGCGGCGCTTTACCAGGCGGATCAGGAACAGGTGGATCTGGGGGAATACCTGCTGTCCGCCGTTCTGGCGGATGAAAACCGCTATATGCTCCGCCGGGCCCGGAACCGGCCGGTGGATCCCCTGCTGGAGCGACAGGCCGAGCAGGAGCTGAAGCTGCTGGGCGGGGCTGGGGCTCTCTCCAGCCAGGCGCTCCGGAGCGGAACGGACTGGCCCTATCCCCTGCCGGAATGGCGGGGAGAGCAGCGGGATTTCTGGAGCATTTATCAGGAGCGCCTGGAGCGGATCCCGGTGTACGGCTATGGGATCTACGCCCGGCATCACACCTTTGTGCTCAAGGATGGGGTGATCACGCCGGTGCTCCACCCGGACGAAACCGCGCTGGAGCAGCTCAGCGGCTATCAGGCGGAGCGCAGGCAGGTGCTGGACAATACCGCCGCCCTGCTCCGGGGGAAGCCTGCCGCCAACATCCTCCTGTATGGGGACGCGGGCACCGGGAAATCCTCCACGGTTAAGGCAGTGGCCAACCGCTACCGGGAAGAGGGCCTGCGGCTGATCGAGCTGAAAAAGGATCAGCTGCATCAGCTGCCCGGGCTTATGGACGCCCTGAGCCGGAATCCGCTGAAATTCATCCTGTTCATTGACGATCTGTCCTTCACCAGGGACGACGGGGATTTTTCCGCCCTGAAGGCCGTGCTGGAGGGGACGGTGGCGGCCAAGGGGAGCAACACGGTCATCTATGCCACCAGCAACCGCCGGCACCTGGTGCGGGAAAGCTTCTCGGATCGGGCAGGAGATGATGTGCATTTCAACGATACCCTGCAGGAGCTGACCTCCCTTTCTGATCGGTTCGGATTGACGATCACCTTCCTGCGGCCTGATAAAAAGCAGTATATGCAGATTGTCCGGGATCTGGCGGAGCGGTACGGGCTGACGCTGCCGGAGGAGGAGCTGCTCCGGCGGGCGGACGCCTTCGCTGTCCGGCGCGGCGGGTACTCCCCCCGGACGGCCCGCCAGCTGGTGGAGAGCCTCTCGGCAGAGGAGTGAGCGGAGAATGGCGCGCTTTCGGCCGCTCTCTCGGCCTTCCCGCCGCGTATACCGGCTCTCATCCGGCATATTCGCAGGCCCCGGCCCTGAGGCCAGGGGCTTGCCCCGCAAGCCCGGAAGGTGTATAATAATCAGGCAGCGGATCCATACGCCCTTGTGATCCGGCAGCGCTGAACACATCCAAACGAAAGGAAGCGCCTCGAGCGCACTGACTGCCATGAATGATTCCAGGGAGGATGCCGCCGGCCGGCAGGTGCTGACTGCTGAAGAAACCGGTGTGCCTGGGCTCTCCGTCTTTGGGCGGGGCGCCGGACTGCGTCCCATCCTGCCTATGCTGGAGCATCAGCATACCAACAAATTTGAATTTATCATCACGCTCCGGGGAATGCGCCGGATTCAGACCGGCGGAGAATGCTGCACCCTCTATCCCCGGCAGGCCTTTGCCGCTCACCCCAACGAGCCCCATTTCTCTCCGGAGGATCAGCCCGCCCAAGGGGAGATTCTCTGGTTCCAGCTGGATCCCACCTGCCGTGATTTTCTGGGCCTGCCTCCCTGGGAGGTTCGGGAGCTGCTCCGGCTCCTGGCAGATTTCCGGGGCAGACTGCTGGAGCTGCCCCATCCCCTTGCGGAGGCTTTTCTCCAGTGCTTTCATCTGCTTCAGGGCGGGATTGCGGAGCGGCTGGAGGGACGTTCTCTCTTTGTATGCTCCCTGATTCGGCTTCTGGGCTGTCATGCCCCTCTGGAGCAGCTCACGCCGGACATTGATCGGGCCAAGCAGTATATCCTGCTTCATGTCAAGGAGGCCATTGACATGGACGAGCTGCTCCTGGCCAGCGGACTGCCCTTGGAGGAGTTCCGGCGGGAGTTTCAGGCGCAGCTGGGATGTACCCCCCGTGATTATATCAACCGCCAAAAGATCCAGCGTTCCCGGAAGACCATTGCGAACACCCGCCGGAGCATCACGGACATTGCTTACGAATATCATTTTTCCTCCGCCAGCTTCTTCAAGCTCCTGTTCAAGCGTCAAACGGGTATGTCTCCCGCCAAATACCGCCGCACCTGCCAAAAGAAGAAACCATAACCCGGAGGCTGTCGGGGATCTCTGCGGGAAGGGCAAGGCCGCGAGACGCTGTCTCGCGTCTCTGCGGTGCGTCGTTTCACGACGCACCTAGGAATTCGGCTTCGCCGAATTCTGAGATGCGCCGCTGGCGGCGCATCGGGGATCTAAATCCCCTTGGAACCCGTAATTTTC
>JAAVZY010000035.1 GCA_022791945.1 Oscillospiraceae bacterium
CATTTTGCTCCATCCTTTCAAAATGCCTTGCAATTCCGTTTGATATGTGGTAAGATAAAACGAATATTTTTCCATGCGCCTGACGGAGCCCTTCCGCAGGCGCTTTGCTTTTTCCTCCGGCTATTTGTCCGGAGGATTTTTCGTGCTCTGATTCACAATGGCCCTCATCTGCAGGTTGTGCTCCTGAATGGCGGATACCGTCTCGCTGAATTTCTCCCGCTCTTCCTCCGTGCGTCTTTTTTCTGTGGACAGGGGCTGTCTGGGGTAAGGGTATTTGGGCGATTTCCTGGGATCCGCCAGGCCGTTGAAGAGGGGATAGACGCTCATCATGGCGGCGGCTGTGTAATGGCCCTGCCACCAGGCAATGCTGTCCGCCTCCATGGCCATGCGCTCAGATGAAATCTGAAAGGCCCGCAGGTAGGCAAAATACTCCGTCCAGCTGCACTTCCAGAAATCCCGGTAGGGCATCCCGCAGGCCATTGCCTGGGCGCACATCTCGCAGAGGGCGCGGCTTACTTCTCCGGCCGGGGGGCATTGGGCACGCTGGCGCTTTCCACCGGGGAGAACCGTTTCTTCCCTGTCTTCCTGCCGGGCGCCGCAAACGCCAAAAAATGCTGTATGAATTCCTCCACGATCTCATCAAAGGCGGAGATGCCATACTCCTCATCCTGGATCACTTCGTCAAAGAACTCCCGCACCTTCCGCTGGCTGGCGTTGGGATGGTGCTTCAGCACGGAGCAGTAAAACACCGCCGCCGTGAAGGAAATGGGGGAATCCTTCAGCTCCATAATGCGGAGCTCGTCCGCCCGCCTGATGGCGCTGAAATCCAATTGCGCCGTATAGCTTTTCCCGTTGTAAGAAACCTCAAACTTCTTAAAATCCTGCATACAATCTACCTTTCCTTTCTGAGATCCTGTATTCAAGGCCGCAAGCTGAAATTCAGAGCGCGGCACCCGTTTGATATGCGCAGTACGCTTTTTTCTTTACGAAAAAAGCGTACTGCGGGAATCAGACTATCTTTGTGGCAGTGGCTCGGAAGTCTGTACAGACTTGATCCCCAACCCCTTCCGCCCTTGAAAAATTACGGGTTCCAAGGGGATTTAATCCCTTTGGCAGGAGGCTCGCAGGGTCAAAACCTGCGGATTTGACCCTTGGGCAGCGCCCTCGAGGTCTTGCCGATTCTTTCAGAGCAGCGTCAGACGGTGGGCGCGGAGGGAACGGCGGTTACCGTCAGGTCGGACGCCGGATAGACGTTCCAGGTGACCTCGTCCAGCTCCCCAAAAGCGCCCTCCGGGGTGGGCAGGTACTCCACAGTGGTAAACTGCCCGGTCACATACTGGCTGCGGTTGGTAATCTTCACCCGCAGCCAGAAGGAGCCTTTGGAATCGTCCAGCTGCTCCGTGACCATCTGGGCGTGCGCGTCCAGGAACTCCCGGTTCGGCGCTACGGTGAAGGCCATAGCCTCCCCCGCGGAGGCCGCCGGGATGGAGGTGGGCGTCTTGTTGTCTACCGTAGAGGCGTCCTGCGCTTCCGGATCCGGAAAGAAATTTGGCATATTCCGGATGCAGTGCCGCAGCTGGTTCCAGGCAGTGGGCTCACTTTCGGAAAAGGGCGCCCATTCGATTACGTATTCTTTAATTACCGAAGGCATCGGTCAAATCCCCCTTAATATTTCGTTTGTCCTTGTGTCGATATAGCCAATGTACCGGGCGACTGCCCGGCAGACACCCTGATCCTGATAAGGGGCAGTCACCGCCTGCCCCCGCATGGTCAGGCCGTACTGCTGATTCAGGATCCGATCCGCCTCCATCAGGATCCCCATGGCCAGATCCCTTTGACTCACCGCCCGCCCCTGAAGGGTCCGGGCCTTTGCGTAAGCCTCCAGAGTGATGATATTGGTCACCACCGCAGGCTGTCCGTTTAAGTACACCCCATCGTTTGACAGGCTCTCGTCCAGGACCAGCATGGGAGGCTTGACCGGCTCCGGGGAATAGAAGTCCCTGACCGCAACGGGAACCGGGTATTCTCCGCCCCGCAGGGCGTGGATCAGCTCGTCCCCTATCCGTATCATTTCATTGCCTCCCTCCCCTTCTCCGCCTCCCGTGCCCGCATCTCCAGGGCCGCTTTCAGGACCGGCATCTGCGCGGCGATTCCCTTGGTTGAACGGTACTTTCCCTTCATCCGGTCGTAGTAGCTCCAGTACCCGCTGAGGCGGATCTTCTTTCCGGAGCCATAGCGCCAGCCGGCCTCCCCCGCCTTGGGATGGGGCGCGGCCTGCCCGGTCACGCCGGTCCCGTATTCGATGTAGGACACCTGGGGCCCGGCGTAGGAGAGCGCGGCGGAGGCTGCCCCCGGCGCGCCGTCCTGTTCCGCAGATACCCTGCCCGGCTGGTTCCCGATGGGGTCCCGAATGCCGGACACGGTCTGCTCAATGACTTCCTTTCCAGTTTCCATCAGCAGGGCGTTGAGCCGTGCCGGAGCCCTGTCCAGCTTCTCCTGATAGGCCTCCAGCTCCCCTAAAAGCCGGTTCAGGGAGGAAGGGGAAAGGCCTGCGGACAGACGGGGCATCAGAGCTCATACTCCGGGTAGGCCATCGCCCAGATGCTTCGGTGATAAACGTTGACCTCTCCGTAATTCGCGTCAAAGATTTTACGGACAGGACATCCCTGCAACTCCCCAAAGGCTTTCAGCCTGCGCCAGTCAAAGGTTTTCCAGCTCACCCCGTTGAGCGCAGCCACCCGCTTAATGGAATACCATTCCTTCGAGCGATCCAGCGCCTCCTCCAGAGCGGCCCTCTCCTGCTCCGCCTGCATCCGGCGCTGGCGTTCCGCCTTGAGCTTTGGCGCCGCTTCAATGAGCAGATCAGGATTTTCCAACAGATCATCAATGGCGTACATCCCGTTCTTTCGGATGGAGGGAATGACCTCATGAGTAACCCAGCGCTTGAAGGCTCTTGCCTCTGGCTTCCGGCTCCCCAGAACTAAGGAATACAGACCGGGTTCGTTGACGCAGTTAGTCTCTTGTTCTCTCCCATGGGGGTCGGTTAAAGCTACCCCCATTCTCTCATCCTCATCCAGCCGCTTGATGGCGTCCTTATGGTTCTGAATATCCAGCGCCCGGCACACGTCTGCCGCCACAAACCAGGGTTCCCCGTTGATTTCCACTGTCCGGATCGCTCCGAACTCCTCATTTTTAAAAATCCGCATCGGATGCATCCAACTCTCTCCCTTCCACAAGCTCCCGCAGAATCAGCTCCGTCACCCCATGGCCAGGGAGGACGGACTGCACGGCGTAGTCCCCGCCGGGATCCGCCGGGTCGAATTCACCGGCTGGCCTGCGATAGATAAACACAATATCCTGTTCCTCGTACCCCTCCGGACTTCCGGCGGTGAGCCTCGCCTTCAGGTAATGCTCCGACAGCTCCCCGCCGCTGGCCAGAATGGTTTCGCCGCTGACGGGCAGCACGTTCAAAAGCCGGGGGACAGGGGGCCGGTACAGCGCCGCCCCCTCCTGATAGCCTTCCTCCCCCGGCTGAATCCGGCGGCAGTACCAGATCCTGCGGTTCAGCCGGTTCAGCATCTTTGCGCCCTCCCCAGAAGGGGTGGCACGGAAGCCAGCCAGTCGGGCACCTCCTGCCAGCTGACGGAAACCCCGTTCTCGCCGGTGGAGGCATATCCCTCCGCCCCCTGCTTGCCCAGCCACCAAAGAGCTCCCTGAAGGACGTTGATCCGGAAGCGGGGCTCGTAGCCCGCCCCATGGTAGCCCCGCCGCTGGTTCAGCATTGCCGCAGCGGCCTGAAGGGCAAAGCTGAGCCGGAGCTCGTCTTCCTCATACCGTTTCAGATCGTCCGGGAGAATGGCTTTCAGCTGCTCCAAATCCGCCGACATAAGAATCCCTCCTAAACGCTCAATTCGGGGGCGGGCTGCTTTCGGGGCCTTCCCGCCTTTACCTCCTGCTCCCGCCCGCCGGCCTCCAGGAGGGAGGGGAGATCCCCCTCCTCCACCCGGAAGCGCTGGTTGGCAGGATAAAACTCCCCCCGGTATTTCACCCGATGGTCAAACATCACCCACGCCATGCTCAGGCCACCTTCAGCAGGTAGACGTCGTCCATCCGCTCAAAGGAGGGCAGGACGATCTCCGATGCATAGATTTCGGTGTTGACCGGATGGGAGGTAATGATCCGGTTGACGGCAATGCCGTTGTCCACAATGTACACGTCCGCGTCCCGCTTGGCCATCAGATCGGCCTCCTCGGGAGTGGTGCCTCTCCAGACCGTTCCCAGCTTCCCGGAGGGGACCAGGGTCACGTAATCGTCCGGATAGTAGGCAGCCGGATCGGACTTCTGGTTCTCCCGGTACTGCTTCCGGTAGACAAGCACCCGCAGCCCCAGCAGGTTTTGAAGCACGTTGGTCACAGTCTGGCGGGTTACAAATACGTTGGCGGTCAGGTTCTGGGACAGAACGGCGGATTGAATCGCCTTGGATTTCAGCAGGTAGCCGAAGGTTTTGGGGCTCATGATGGCGGTATCCAGCAGGACGCCGTTCCGGCCCTCGGCAGCGGACTGGGCGTCCTGGAGCTCGCTGAGAGGGTCTGCGGTTTCGGGCGCGCTCCACTTGTCCCCGTCGGAGGTGACTATCTATAAAAAGTCAAGCCCCAAATGAAGAAAAATTAGATACTGAAAAAGGGCACACTAGACCTCTTGCGAAAATAAGGGTCAGTGATAAAATAGGGGTATGAAATACGAAAAGATAGCAGAATATTCAAACGCAAAATTCCGGAGGATCACAGGGGTAAAGCGGGCAACATTTGACAAGATGGTAGAGATTTTA
>JAAVZY010000036.1 GCA_022791945.1 Oscillospiraceae bacterium
CGGATTTACCATATTGCCCAGGCGATTCCGGATGCCGCTACCATCAACGCGCCTGTGGTGATCACCATCGGCACGGGTACCGTACAGTATCCCCTGACCCGGCGGAACTGCGCCCAGGTGACCGCCTGCGGCCTCCGGACACGCACCCGGTACGCGGTCTGCGTGAGCACAAGCCCCACGGGCGGCTCCTTCCGGCTGCTGGGCAATCCCTGCTGCGCTCCGGACAACGCCCTGAACAGCATCAACGGAACCGCTCCCGCAGGAGGTGAGACTGCATGAACAACGCAATGAAAATGGCTATGCTGTCCCGGGGGAGGGATTCCCTCAGAGGCACAGAATATCCCACTTGCACATACCGATCGGAAGCACCATCCCAGCCTGCGCAGAACCGCTGTGCGGCACAGGAAGTATCCCGCATACAGGAGGGAGCTTTTTTCTTTACGAAAAAAGCGTACTGCGGGAATCAGACTCCTGCGTGGCAAAAGGACGGAAGTCTGTACAGACTCAACCTCAACCCTTTTCCGCCCTTAAAAAAGCCCTTAAAATAATGGGAATCCAAGGGGAATCCCTCCCCGATGCGCCGCCAGCGGCGCATCTCAGAATTCGGCGAAGCCGAATTCCTAGGTGCGTCGTGAAACGACGCACCGCAGAGCCGCGAGACAGAGTCTCGCGGCCTTTCCCTTCCCGACCACGCAGGAAGCGCCTCCTGGCAGGCCTCACAGCATTGGGTATTGCAATTTCAGGCGGCTATGGTGTACACTGGATACACCTACATATAATACAGGAGGCGGCTGCATGGGGAAAACGGCATTGATCACCGGGGCGTCCCGGGGAATCGGCGCGGCTACAGCCCGGATTCTGGCCCGGGAGGGCTGGCGGGTGGCAGTCAACTACTGCCGATCAAAAACAGAAGCGGAAGCGCTGGCGGCGTCTCTGCCGGAGGCCGCGGCCCTCCCGGGGGATGTGTCCGACGCCGCCCAGGCGGAGGAGCTGGTACGCCGCACAGAAGCGCTCCTGGGCCCCGTGGAGCTGCTGGTGAACAATGCAGGAATCGCCCTGCAAAAGCTCTTCACCGATACCACAGAGGAGGAGTGGGACCGGCTCTTCGCGGTGGACGTAAAAGGAATATTTCTGATGAGCCGGGCGGTTCTGCCGGGGATGATCCGGCGGCACTCCGGAAGCATTGTAAACGTCTCCTCCATATGGGGGCTGACAGGCGCATCCTGCGAGGCGTGCTACTCGGCGGCCAAGGCGGCGGTCATCGGCCTGACCAAGGCGCTGGCCAAGGAGGTAGGCCCCTCCGGCATCCGCGTGAACTGCGTAGCGCCAGGGGTCATCCATACGGAAATGAACGATGTCCTCTCCCCGGATACGCTGAGCGCCCTTGCGGAGGATACCCCTCTGGGCGTCCTCGGGGAGCCGGAGGATGTGGGCGAGGCTATCGCCTTTCTGGCAAGCGAAAAGGCCCGGTTCATTACCGGCCAGACCCTCTCTCCCACCGGCGGCTTTGCCCTCTAGCAGGTTTTCAGAGGGAACCCTCTCTGTGATCCTTCATTCTTGTGCAAAATGCACAAGAATGTGAGATTTGCTTGCTTTTTTCGCTTGGCTCAGTTACAATAAGTGGTGCAAGTTTGCTGGCATTGGTTCGCTTTCGAGTTTAACCCGAAGTTATCTGCGCGGTCTAAGCGCAGGTCATTTCAGGAAAGGCTCTCAAGGGCGAATTGGCTTGGCAGGCCGAGGATCTGTGGCCTGATGCCGCGGGCCGGCCGCGTTGAAATCCAGCGGGGGGAAAGACGGCGCGGTTCTCGTGTCGTCATTGGGCATTTTTCCCAGCGCAGAGGACAGCAAAGCGGGCTGGCGCAGAAGGCAGCGGATCCCTGCATATACAAAAATCCCGAAGGTGTCCCCTTCGGGATTTTTGTATATGCAGTACAGCACCGTAACCATGAAAGGATGGATGATATATGCAGCAGGAACATCGGATCGTGGCCTATCTGAACGAGCGGCGGCTCCCGGAGGAGCTGGACGCCGCATCCTTCAGCCACGTCAACTACGCCTTCGGCTGGGTTCTGGAGGAGCGGATTGAGCTCAGCCGCCCCGAGGAGCTGAAGCGCCTTGCCGACCTTCGGGACGAAACCGGCAGCTTCCGTCTCCTTCTCTCCCTTCAGCAGCGGGACGGCAGCGCCTTCTGCCGCCGGAGCCTGACTCACATCGATCGCCGGATGCTGGCGCGCCAGTGCCGGGAGCTGGCCGAAGAATTCCGCCTGGATGGCATCGACGTGGACTGGGAGTATCCCGGCATCGACCTGGCCACCGGAGAGGACAACTGCCCCACCTGCCGGGAGGATTTCATCCTCCTGCTGGAGGAGCTCCGCAAGGAGCTGGAGGGCCGTCTGCTGACCTTTGCCTGCGGGGCCACGCCGGACACCCAGCGTCACATGGACTTTGGACGCGCCGCCTCTCTTGTAGATTTCATCAACGTCATGGGCTATGACTACAACTGGAGCCAGCTTGGCAGCGCTCACCAGTCCAACCTCTACCCCGCCAGTGCGGGCGAAGGGGATCACGCCCAATGCGGGGATCGGTGCATCCAGACCCTGCTTGCCCAGGGCGTGCCGCCTCAGAAGCTGACCCTCGGCCTGCCCTTCTATGGATACCAGCGGGAGCAGGGGAGCCTGGGCCTGACCTACAGCCAAGTAACC
The DNA here is from genome assembly GCA_022791945.1 of Oscillospiraceae bacterium. Classification (GTDB taxonomy): domain Bacteria; phylum Bacillota; class Clostridia; order Oscillospirales; family Ruminococcaceae; genus Paludihabitans. Next base: position 2,703 of record JAAVZY010000036.1, read on the forward strand.
GCCCTGCTCCAGCAGGAGGGCTGTGCCCTCGCCTGGGACGAAGCCGCCCGCCAGTCCTACCTGACCCAGGACGGCGCCTTCCTCGCCGCCTTCGACGACCCCCGCACCATTGCCGAAAAGGCCCAGTATGTACGTGAAAAGGGCCTCGGCGGCCTGATGTACTGGGCCTACCCCCACGACGACCCCGCCGGAACCCTCCGCCACGCGGTGCGGGATGGTCTCTGGGCCAAGGGATAAGGCCGCGAGAGCTCTGCCCTCGCGCTCCTGCCAAAGGGACGAGTCCCTTTGGATTCCCGTCTTTTTGGGGGTTATGGGGGGTAGAATTTCGGTTCCTGCCTCGCTGATACTTCCCGCAGGCACGATCGCCCGCCTACCCATTTTTTCGTAAAGAAAAAAGCGTATTGCGGGAATCAGACCATATGCGTGACAGGGGGCAGGAAGTCTGTACAGACTTCCTGCCCCCAAAATTTACGGGTTCCAAGGGGATTTAATCCCCTTGGCGAGTGCTCGAGAGCAGAGCTCTCGAGGTCTTGCCCTTAGAATATCAGCGTCACAATCCGCAGAACGAACAGAGCGCCCACTACGTACATAACCGGATGGATCTCCTTGAATCTGCCGCGGATCAGCTTCAGGACAACCCAGGTCAGCATCCCGAACATAATGCCGTTGGCAATGGAGTAGGTGAAGGGCATCATGATGATTGCCACAAAGCCGCCCAGCACGTCCGCCATATCGCCCTCAAACTTCATTTTCAGCACGTTGGACATCATGAACAGTCCCACGACCACCAGCGCCGGCGCTGTCGCAAAGCCCGGAATTGCCCCGAAAATCGGCCAAAGGAACAGAGACACCAGGAACAGTCCCGCTGTAGTGATAGAGGTCAGGCCGGTGCGCCCTCCCTGGGCAACGCCTGCGGAGCTCTCTACATAGCTGGTAACTGTGGAGGTGCCCAAGCAAGCGCCCGCAACCGTTCCGATGGCGTCCGCCATCAGCGCCTTGCCAACCCGGGGAAGCCTGCCGTCCTTGTCCAGCATATTGCCCTTGCTGGCAACGCCTACCAGAGTGCCTACGGTGTCAAACAAATCCACAAACAGGAAGGCGAACACAATCACCAGGAAGTTCACGAAATTCTCAGCCACATAGCTGAAATCAAACTTGAAGGCAGTCTCTCCCAGCGCTCCGAAGTTCGGCAGGAAATCCGCCGCGCCCGTAATGTGCGGGATCACAGAGTACACGCCCGCATCCGGGTTCGGCACGTACCAGCCGCACAGCTCCGCGATGATGCCCAGGATCCAGGTGCCCAGGATGCCCCACAGGATCGCGCCCTGCACATTGAAGTACAGCATTGCCCCGATCAGCAGCACGCCAATCAGCGCCAGCGCCACCGGAGCGGCGGCAACGTCCCCGAGCGCTACCAGGGTGGCCGAATCTGCGGAGGCAATGCCTGCGTTCTGCAGGCCGATGAAGGTGATGAACAGGCCGATGCCCGCTGTGATTCCATGCTTCAGATTCTCCGGGATGGTGTTCACCAGCGTCTCCCGGAACTTGAAGATGGAGAGAATGATAAAGATGACGCCTTCCACCAGCACGGCCGTCAGCGCAATCTGCCAGGGATTGGCATGATCCGCCAGCTCGCCCAGACAGATGGTATAGGCAAAGTAGGCGTTCAGCCCCATGCCCGAGGCAAGCGCAATCGGATAGTTGGCAAGCAGGGCCATCACAATGGTCGCTATTGCCGCCGCAAGGCCCGTCGCCAGAAATACCCCCTGGGTATTCATTCCAGCCGCGCCAAGCATGGACGGGTTCACTGCCAGGATATAAGCCATCGCCAGAAATGTGGTGATACCGGCCATAATCTCTGTTTTTACAGTGGTGCCGTTCTCTTTCAGCTTGAAGAATTTCTCCAAAATTTCCACTCCTTTTCAAGGGAACCAATGGGATTGCAAAATATGACTTAAACATCATAGCATACCTGACATACTTTTGCAATCTAAAGTACACAAAATCTTCATGATTTTTTACCATTTACAGACATCATAAAGAAACAGACGGGGAGCAAATGCTCCCCGTCTGTCAACGGTTCAGGATTCAATTTCCGGTCAAATAGACTTATTTGCCCAGGAACTCGTTGGCCTGCTTCTGGTACTCGTCGATGATGTCCTGCATACCAACTTCCATCAGACGGGTCTTAGCTTCAGCGATGGTAGCGTCAACATCGTTGGAATCGCCGCGACGCAGAGTGCCGTTGTATTCCTCCCAAAGAGAGGTGCAAGCAGCGATCTGAGTCTGAACGTTTTCGGTGTTGAGTACAAAGCCCATCAGCGGAGAAGCCTCAGCATGGTTAACCATGTCGCAGATACGAGCGTTTACATCGTACTGGCTCTCAGGCAGGTTAGAGTCAGGCCACAGCAGATCCATGGTGCCAACGGTAAAGTTAGCAGTGGTCCAAACGGTGCCCAGCTTGGAACGGTCAACGATCGGCTTGCCGTCAGCGGTGGTGCCGGCTACGGTGTAGGAGATACCCTCAACGCCGTAAGCCATCATGTTCCGGTACTCTTCATTGGTGTTCACGTACTCCAGGTACTTCAAAGAAGGCTCAACCTTGGAGGAGTTAGCGCCGATGATGTTTACGCCGCCCTGAACGTAAGCAGAGGTCAGGAACGGACCGGAACGAGAGGAAATCAGGGTGTCATAGCCCTTAGTGGGGCCGCCCCATGCGGTGTACTGAGCGCCTTCCCAGCCCTGGCCGCACCATACATTGATGGTCTTGGGCTCCTGCTCAACCTGAGCAGCTTCCTTGCCGTTGGACAGGCCGCGGTCAGCCCAATCCTTCAGAGTGTGGCAGTTCTTGATAATATCAGCGTCATCATAAGCCCACATAACAGTAGCGCTGTCGTCCCCAATTTTTACACCAATGGGGGGAGCGGAAACGCCGGTATCCCAGTTAGGAGTCATGGGGTTGATGCCGCCCTTGTTCATGGTGAAGGGAGCGGTGGTGCCTTCAGAATAAGCATGGTTGGTAGGATCCTCGTCATGCCAAGCCTTTACCTTCTCCAGAACAGGAGTCAGGGTGGAGAAATCCTCATTGGCAGCGTTGAACTCTTCAACGGCGTTAGCGCCTTCAAGAGTATCCTTACGGCCCATCCAGAAAATCTCAGCGGCAGCATCCTTCCAGGTGGGAACACCATAGATACGGCCATTTACTCTAACGCCATCCCACAGCAGAGAGGGCAGCTTGTTGTAGAGAGTGGGGGTAACCTCAGGCAGCAGATCGGTCAGATCAGCCATGTAGCCCATCTGAGCGGAGCCGGGATAATCAGCCCACCAGTTGCAGCAGAAGGCGATGTCCAGATTCTTGTCACCAGCCTGCATAGCAGTCTTAACTGCATCAGCGGTACCGACAGTCCATTTGAAGTTGACACGGATGCCAATATCAGCTTCGGACTTTTTGTTCAGCTCAGCAATAACCTCTGCCGCAGCAGTAGGCTCACTGCTGGCCCAAATGTTCCAGTTGATCTCAGTGATCTCGCCGGAAGAACCGCCAGTGCTGCCGGTGGAACCAGTGGAGCTAGTATCGCCGCCGGTGCTGCCAGTGCTGCTGGTACCGCCGCCGCCGCCGTTGCAGCCGGCAAACAGGCCAGCAGTCATAGCCGCAGCCAGCAAAAGGGATAAAACTTTCGCTTTGCCTTTCATTCAAAAATCCTCCTAAAGTGATAATTATTTCATACCGCCCGATCCGTCCAGCGGGCCGGGATGGGTAGGAAAACAAGGGTTAGCCCTTCACCGCGCCGATGGTCAGGCCGGAGATGAAGTACTTCTGGAAGAAGGGATAGGTGCAGGCAATCGGCACCACCACGATCACAACCAGCGCCATCCGGACACCATCCTGGGGCAGGTTTGCCAGCATTTCAGTAGTCGTCATAGAGCCAAGCTCCGGATTGTTCGCCAGGAACTCAATGCTCTTCTCAATACCGATCAGCATATACTGAAGGGGCCAGAGAGAAGTCGTGCCGCTACAGTAAAGCATTGCCTGGAACCAATCGTTCCAATAGGTGAAGGCCAGGAACAAACCAACCGTTGCCAGAGCGGGCAGAGAGATGGGGAGCACAATCTGGAGAAAGATTCTCAGCTGGCTGGCACCGTCAATCTTGCCGGACTCAATCAGAGCGTCAGGAACAGTGGTCTGGAAGAAGGTACGCATAATAATGATGTAGAAGGACGATACACAGATGGGCAGAACCAGCGACCAGAAGGTGTCCTTCAGATTCAGAACCTGGGTCACGATCATGTAGCCCGCAACCATGCCGCCGTTGAACACCATAGGGATGAATACCAGCATGGTATACAGCTTATGGAACTTAAAGGACCGGCGGGAAAGCACATAGCCCATAGCCGCATTCAACATAACGCCGATCGCAGTACCCACAACCGTCACCAAAATGGAAACGCCGAAGGAACGGAAAATAGCCTCACTGTTTTTGAAGATAGACTGATAAGCCAGAAGAGACCAGGCGTCCGGGAAAAAGCTGAAGCCGTTCCGGGTAATGGAGCCCTTGTCTGTGAAGGAAATAATAATTACAAAGATAACCGGAATAATGCAGCAGAGAGCTGCAATAATGAAAATCGCAGAGAAGATGATATTGGCGGGCATACCGACGCGATTATACTTGGCAAGCCCTTCCACTACCTTTTTTTCCTTTGCCATATTACGCCCACCTCCTTAGAAGAATGCGCTCTCGGAATCGATCTTGGTCACGATCCCATTTGCGATCATGATGGTAATGAATCCGAACACTGACTGGAACAAAGCCGCTGCCTGAGCCATCGCCGGATTTCCCATCTGAGTCAGGCAGTTGTAAATCAACACGTCCAGAGTCATTGTGGAGGGATACAGCACTGTGGTGTTCTTTGTGGACTGATAGAACAGGCCGAAATCGGAGTTGAAGATACGACCAACCGCCATAATGAACATGATAACCATGATCTGCTTCATCAGCGGGATTGTAATCTTGGTGGTCTGCTGCCATTTGCTGGCGCCGTCAATGACAGCGGCCTCATAATAGGTGGAATCAATGCCGGTAATGGTGGCAAGATAGACTACCATATTATAACCGGTGTTCTTCCACAGATTCAACATGATCAGCAGGAAGGGCCAAACCTTATTGCCCTCTGCGCCATAGAAATTGAAGGGCTCCATGCCCATACTGGCCATCCAGTGGGGAACCATACCGTTGCCGGAGCCCAGGAAGGCGATAACGAAGTAGCTGATAACAACCCAGGACATAAAGTAGGGCATAAACATCATAGTCTGGCAGACCTTGCCCAGCTTCTGGGAATACAGGTTGGAGATCATGATTGCCAACGCTACCGGGATTACGATGCCCAAAACGATAAAGACCAAGTTGTAGCCAATCGTCTTTCCCAAAATAGCAGGAGAGTCGCTCCGGGCAAACAGAAACTCGAAGTTTTTGAAGTCAGCCCACTTACTGTCGAACAGGCTTCCGAAGAAGTTTTTGCCGGGACTGAGACGATAGGTTTTGAATGCCAGGATAATGCCGATGAAGGGCATGTACGAGAAGATTATGTACCAAATAACCGTTGGGGCCGACAGAAGCATCAGCTCAAGGTCATCAAAGGTAAATTTCTTCTTGTACTTGCGATCACTGCTCTTTGCCATGACTCCACTCCTCTTTTCTTTATTTCAGAGGCAAGCCGGCTGTTTGCAAAGGAAGCGGCCCAGCCGTTTCCTTTGCAAACAGGGGGTTCCCCCTGTTTGCGCTTTTTGCATGAAAACCGAAAAGGTATTCACACATTTTTGGAATGTATGAATATATATTACACGATTTCCCGAAAAAAAGCAAGAGGTTTTCATCAAAACCGTTCAAAAAACCGGCAATCCCTTGTTGAATATGTCAAGAATCGCAGGACAGCTCCACTTGTGGAAGCGCCCACCCCACAAAATTGCTAAAACTCAAATAAAAGTGGAAACCCTCTTGACAGTACCGGCAAAATGACCAAAAGGCCAGTACGTTTCGAGGGAGCTTGGCAAATATGTAAAACGCCAAGGAAGCTATTGAATTTCTGTGATTTCTATACAATTATAACCATACAGAAACGGATTGTCAATAGTTTGTTAAAAAACTTTATGAGCTTTCTGTGAAAATAAGTGACAGAATTGTGCACATCTGAAGGGGTTTCTTCACTTTAACTGGACAAATCGACCGGAACGCATCCGCCCCTCCCGGACTAAGCCGGGAGGGGCGGATCTAGGGAATATGCACAAATACTCAGCGGCTCTTCAGCCGGAATTTCTGGGTTTCCTGTTCCAGCATATGTACCTGTTCAAAGAGCTCCTGGCTGACAGCGGCGGATTCCTCGCTGCTGGCGGAGTTGGTCTGCACCACAGAGGAAATCTGCCCGATGCCCTCGGAAACCTGGGAAAGGGATTCCGCTTCCTGATGGACCGCTTCAGCAATGGAATTGATGGCCGCATCGGACTGAACCACCATTTCCTGCGCCTGCTGCAGGGACTCGGATACCAGCTGAACGATCTCGCTGCCCTCCTGCACAGAGGTGAGGGAGTTGTCAATCAGGCCCTTGGTGGCCTTGGCGGCTTCGTCGGACTTGACTGCCAGCGCGCGGACCTCCCCGGCCACAACCGCGAAGCCCTTGCCGGCGGCGCCGGCCCGGGCGGCCTCCACAGAGGCGTTCAGGGCGAGGATGTTGGTCTGGAAGGCGATATTTTCAATCGTGGCAATGATCTTGGCGATCTCGCCGGAGGAATCGGAGATGCGGCCCATGGCAGCGACCATCTGCTCCATACGCTGGCTGCTGAGGGTCACCTGCTCGCTGGTCAGGCGGGCGCTTTCCTGAGCGCCGGCGGCGGTTTCGGCGTTCCGGGCGGCGCTTCTGGAGAGCTCATCCACAGTGGCAAAGATCTCCTGGACAGAGCTGGCCTGCTCGGTGGCGCCCTGAGCCAGCGCCTGGGCGCCGTTGGAGAGCTGCTCCGCGTTACCGGAGACACGCTGCTGGGTGGAGACGATGCTGCCCAAAGCGCTGGAGAGGGAAGCGGTAAAAGCGTCCAGGGAGGTTTCAATGGACTGGAAGTCGCCGATGTATCTGGTGGAGGTGTTCACATCAAAATTGCCCTGGGCAAGCTGGGACATAATGCGGTTGATGTCCTCCACATAGCCGCGGATGCGGGACATGGACTGCTCCAGGGTTTCGGCCAGCTGGCCCAGCTCGTTCCGGGAGCGGTAATTCATGTCCAGGGCGAGCCTGCCCTCCTGGAGGGGACGCACCTTCTGGGTGATCAGGAGGAGGGGCTTCACCACGCCGGTAAGCACATAGACCACCAGGCTGATCAGCGCGATCAGGTTCAGCAGCAGGCTGAAGGAGGTGGAAAGGTGCATGGTCATAATGGTGGAGGTCATGCTCTTGGTGTAGGCATCGTCCAGAACCTCGGCCCGTTCCACCACCTGATCCAGCAGGCCTACCAGGGTGGTCAGATTGACCTGGATGGTATCCCGGTAATAGCGCTGGGCCTCGGTGGGGCTGGTGGACAGCATCTCGAGGGCAGTGCCGGCGGAGGCGTGAAGCTCCCGATGGAGGGGCTCAATCTGGGAGCGGAGCTGGTTGATGGAAGCATCCTGAAACTCGGGATCACTGTAGAGCCATTTCCCCAGAACGCAGCCGGTGTGATCCATGCTGCCGGTAAACTCCGTGCCTGCATAGAGTGCGTTGCTGAGGTTGGACGACCATTTGTAATGGGCAGCTTCAGCCTTTTGGGCCTGATCCAGCATGGAGCGCGCCTGAATGCTGCTTTCCTGCGTGCCTTCAATCCGCAGAATATTTATGGTAGTAATTACGCTGAATAGGAGAATCGCGGCGATGGCGCAGGCCACCCGGATACTCACTGACCGTTTGATGCTCTTACCCATAGGATTGCTCCTCCTTTGTATTTTCCCCCGGGAGGGGATGTACCCTTTTATTATATAATAAAACCCACCCGATTGCAACAGCAATTCAGCCGTGAATCATAAAAAGCCCCGCCTCCCCGGTTTGACAGGGGCGGGCGGGGATGGTACAATAAGAAGATGCAAGCTGTAAGCTGCGTGAAAGGGGATGGTATCGCTTGTCCGCCAAACGGGACGTGAAAACCTACTGGAAGCTGTTCTCCTCCACCTTCTGCCTGAGTGCCTTTACCTTTGGGGGCGGGTATATCATCATCCCCCTCATGCGGAAAAAGTTCGTGGAGGAGCTCCACTGGATTGAAGAGCAGGAGATGCTGGATCTCTCCGCCATTGCCCAGTCCTCTCCGGGGGCTATTGCGGTCAACGCCGCCATTCTGGTGGGCTACCGGATCGCCGGGATCCCCGGCGCCCTGGTTACCATCTGCGGCACCATCCTGCCCCCGCTGATCATCCTTTCCATTATTTCTGTTATCTATGGGTGGTTCCGGAGCAACCCCTGGGTGGCCGCCCTGCTGAAGGGAATGCAGTCCGGGGTGGCGGCGGTGATCGCCGACGTGACCATCCGCATGGCCGGGGACGTGATCCGGCAGAAAAAGCTGCTCTATATCCTGATCATGGCCGGGGCCTTCTGCGCAACCTTCTTCCTGAAAATCAATGTGGTCTATATCATCCTCTCCTGTGTGCTTCTGGGCTTGATTGCCGCCCTGCTCGCCAAACGAAGGGAGGCGAAGGCCCCATGACCCTGCTGAAACTGTTCTGGAGCTTCTTCCAAATCGGCCTGCTGAGCTTTGGCGGAGGGTATGCCGCCATGCCTCTGATCCTGGAACAGGTAGTCACCCGGAATCAGTGGTTGACCATGGCGGAGTTCGCCGACATTGTCACTATTGCCGAAATGACCCCCGGCCCGATTGCCGTCAACTCCGCTACCTTTGTAGGGCTGAAAATCGCCGGCCTGCCCGGCGCGCTGATTTCCACCCTGGGCTGCATCCTGCCCGCCTGCGTCATCCTGATGATTCTTGCGTATTTCTACTACAAGTATCGGAATCTGGCCATGGTGCAGGGCGTATTGTCCTGCCTCCGGCCCGCAGTGGTGGCGCTGATCGCCTCAGCGGGGCTTTCCATCCTGCTGCTGGCCTGCTTCCGGGACGGAAGCCTCCCCAAAGCGCTGGAGGATGTGAACTGGCTGGGTGTTGTCCTCTTCGGCGGCGCCCTGGGAATCCTCCAGTGGAAGAAGCCCAGCCCGGTCATCGTCATGGCCGGGGCCGGACTGCTTGGGATGCTTTTATACCAATTTTTTCCTGGGGTATAGCTCCCGCTATAAAAAAAGGCAAAAGATTTTTCAAAAGCAGGGCTTGTATTTTTGAAAAACCAGTCGATTTTTATTTATAAAGTGGTGTTTTGCTTTTTCAAGGGGTTCATGTCCGGTTAGGGCATGGGCCTTTTGAGGCGGCTGGGCTGAAAATCCGGCATGGCCTCCATGCTGCTTTCGGCCCCGCTCTTGTCCCGGCAATCAATCGAAACCAAGAAAGGATCTGCATCAATGAAAGACATGAAGATTAAGGCGCGAATGATTCTCTCCCTTGGCTTTGTAGCTCTGATGGCGCTGATCACCGTGATAGTAGCACTGTCCAGCTCCAGCGTTGCCACAAAGAGTTATTCGGAGGTCATCGGCGCCGATCTGCAGGCCAACGAAAACCTGCTGGAAGCCCGTGTTCACATTAATGTCGCGGCCCGGTATGCCCGGGACATGGTGCTGAACGGTTATACCTCCGCCCAGGAGGATCAGATTGAGGAGCGGCTGTCTCAGCTGGATACGGCTTTGAGCGCCTTTGTAGCTGAATATCCCCTTCACGACGGTCGGGACAGCACTTATGTCCAGAATGTCAATCAGTGGAAGACGGCCCTCCGGCGCATTGTCAGCGAAGTACATACCGGGGATCGCATGGTCGCCGTAACCATGCTCCAGGAGGAGTGCACCCCCGCCCTGGATCAGCTCACCACTCAGTCCGTGGATATGTTTAATGCGGTTTCTACCAACAGCGACGCCAAGCTGGCGGCCGTACAGCTGCTGTCAATGGCAATGCTGGGAGTTGCAATCGGCATTGCTGTGCTTTCTATCATTATTACCCTGATCCTTTCCTTCAAGCTGGTAAAGGATATCACCCATCCCTTGTCCGAGGCGCAGGCCGCTATCATCGCCATGAGCCATGGCGATTTGAAGTACCGCACCACCTACAGCTCCAAGAATGAGATCGGCCAGATGATCGACGCTGTCCGCACCAGCCAGAAGGTTCTGGACGATGTGATCGGCGAGATCTCCAGCACCACTGCCGGCATGGCCGACGGTAACTTTGACATTGACCTGTCCGCCAGCTATCCGGGCGATCTGGCCCCCATCCGGGACAGCATCCGCCAGCTGATTCAGCGGATGAACGACACCCTCAACCAGATCAGCAATATGGCGGATCAGGTTGCCTCCGGCGCGGATCAGGTGTCCAGCGGCGCTCAAACCCTGGCCCAGGGCGCAACCGAGCAGGCCAGCTCCGTTGTGGAGCTCTCCTCCACTCTGGGGATTATCTCCGACAACGCCAAGCAGAACGCGGCCACCGCCCAGCAGTCCAAGGAGCAGTCTGACGCCGCCGGCCGGAACGTGGACGCCTGCGCGGAGCATATGAAGGAAATGCTCACCGCTATGGGGAATATTTCCGATTCCACCAGCAAGATTGCCCAGATTATCTCGACCATTGAAGATATTGCTTTCCAGACCAATATCCTTGCTCTGAATGCCTCTGTAGAGGCTGCCCGGGCCGGCAGCGCCGGCAAGGGCTTCGCGGTTGTTGCCGCAGAGGTCCGGAGCCTGGCTGTGAAGTCCGATGAAGCCGCCAAGGCCACCAAGGGCCTGATCGAGGATTCTATCCAGGCGGTGAAGGGCGGCAGTGAGATTGCCAACAAGGTTGCAGACGCGCTGGATCAGACCAACACGCTGGTCAACCAAGCGGTCACCCAGGTAGGCCAGATTGCGGACGCCATTGATGAGGAAACCGCTTCCATCGCCCAGGTTGTGGAGGGCATCGACCAGATTTCCTCTGTTGTGCAGACCAACTCCGCCACCAGCGAACAATCCGCTGCGGCCAGCGAGGAGCTGTCCTCTCAGGCGGCTGTTATGCGGCGGATCACCTCGTCCTTCCGTCTGCGGGGCGGCGCTCACTCTGCGCCTGTTCAGAGCAGCAACAGCAACAGCTACGACCAGTTCGATTCCAGCTCCTACGATACCTTCGACAGCGTAGACAGCTCCTTCTACGACAAGTACTAAGCAGGAGGATAGGAAAATCCCCGGAATGCTCCGCAGAGCATTCCGGGGATTTTGATATGTACCGAAGGATCTGAATCAATCCCTTTCAGCTTCCGTACATACTGGAAACCTCCACCCGGTCAAAGCGCCACTGGCCGCCGGTTTTTACCAGAACAGCGGTGATTTCCCCGCTGGGAGCAAGGCGGCGCTCCCCGCCGGAGCGGGAGCGGGCCTGGGCGTCGGCAGGGCCCACGCCGAACAGCACCCACCGCACATCGCCCGTACAGCGGATGGCTCCCGTATAGCTAAAGGAAACCTCCGCGCGGTTCCAGCCGGTTTTCCGGATGGAACGGACAGACTGGACAATCCCCCGGGCGCTGAGGATGGAGCCGCCCCCCGCGCCGTTATACTCCACGGCGTCCTGTATCTGCCGGAGCAGGATCTCGCTTTGATTGTAGCCGTCCTTCCCGGCAGAGAAGCTCCAGTACCGGCGGAGAAATGCTTCGTTTTCCGCCTGTTTCTGCTGGATCGCGGCAGAATCCGCCGGACTGCCGGCCCGATTGTAGGGCGATGGAAGGATCGCCATCTGCGGGGACTGCTCCACATACTCCCGCACAACCTGTTCAATGGATGGAATCTCCTTACGGAAGGAGATCCCATCCGTAATCAGCCAGACGACCGTGCCCAGAAACAGAACCGCCCCCAGCAGCAGTCCCCGATTCAGCCGGGCCAGACGATGCTTTCCCATAGCGCTCCCCCCTGTCTTCAAGCCTGTCTTCTCTCTGTGTCTCTGCGTGAAGGGAGTAGACCTCAAGGCGCTGCCTCGAGGCTCCGCAGTGCGTTGTTTCACAACGCACCGCAGAGACGCGAGACAGAGTCTCGCGGCCTTGCCCGGCCACGCAGAGAGTTCTACGCATCCGGGCGGCGGTCAGAGGGCGGCGCTTTCAGCAGGAGCTGCTCGATGGCATACCGGGGCCGGGCCTTGGTTTCAAAATAAATTTTTCCTACATACTCCCCTATGATTCCAAGGGAAAGGAGCTGGATTCCGCCCAGCATCCAGATGGAACAGATCAGAGAGGTCCAGCCCTGAACGGTGAAATGGAACGCCTTTGCAGCCAGACTGTACAGAAGCATCAGGATGCTGGCCGCGAAAATGAGCATCCCCAGCAGGGTGATCAGCCGGATCGGCTTCACCGAGAAGGAGGTGATCCCATCGAAGGCAAAAGCCAGCATTTTCTTCAGGGGATATTTGGATTCCCCCGCAAAGCGCTCGCCGCGCTCGTATTCCACAAAGGAACAGCGATAGCCCACCAGCGGCACCACGCCCCGAAGGAACAGGTTGACCTCCCGGAACTCCGCCAGAGCGTCCAGCGCCCGCCTGCTCATCAGCCGGAAATCCGCATGATTGTATACAAGCTCCACCCCCAGAAGCTTCATGAAACGATAATAGCCCTGGGCGGTGGTGCGCTTAAAGAAGGTATCCGTCCTGCGGGAGCTGCGCACACCGTAGACAATATCGCTGCCGGCCAGATAATCGGCTGTCATTTGATCGATTGCGTTGATATCGTCCTGAAGATCCGCATCCATGGAAACAGCCATATCACAGTGGGCGCGAGCAGTCATAAGCCCGGCCAAAAGCGCGTTTTGATGTCCCCGGTTCCGGGAAAGCTTCACTCCGCCGAAACGGCTGTCCCCGGCGGCCAGGCCCTCTATCAGCTCCCAGGTGCGATCCCTGGAGCCGTCGTCCACAAAGAGAATCCGGCTCTCCCCGGAAACACTGCCGCCGGAGATGAGCTGCTCCAGCTTCTCCGACAGCCGCCGCGCAGTCTCAGGCAGCACCGCTTCCTCGTTGTAGCAGGGAACTACAATATACAGGGTATTCCTCATATGCTCTGATTCTCCTATTGTTTCTCCACCCAAAATATGCTTCCATTCTATCATAGAATGCCCCATTTGCCAACCGTTTCATCCTAAGAGCCTGTCCAGGATCTCTGGGCAAGGCCGCGAGACTCTGTCTCGCATCTCTGCGGTGCGTCGCCATCAGGGAGGGATTCCCCTTGGATTCCCATTATTTGAAGGGCTTTAAGGGCGGGAAAAGGGGTGGGGCCAAGTCTGTACAGACTTCCCTCTTCCTGCCACGCAGACAGTCTGATTCACGCAGGACGCTTTTTTCGTAAAGAAAAAAGCTCCCTCCCCCGCGCAGGATACTTTCTGCGCAGAGCACGCAGAGGCTTTAAAGGCTAAAAACTCCGCCTGAAAGCCTTGCGGTGCGCCGTTTCACGACGCACCGCGAGGCTTTTTCAATTTCCGGGATGCTGTCGGAACCTCCCTATCCGGTCTGGATACCGGCTATTGATCGTCGTCTTCATCCTCATCTTCATCCATATCGTCAGTGAGATCCTCGTCGTCCTGACGCCGGCTGAGATAGATGCCGAACAGGATTGCCGCCAGGGACAAGGCCACTACCACCACGATAATCACCACCGCCACGGTCAGGTCCGCATCCGTCAGGCCCTGACTGCTGGCGGGCCGATCCGGCGGCGTCTCCTCCTGAGAGGAGGGATCCGGCAGGGAGGAGGGCGGTTCTGAGGATTCCGGCTCCGAGCTCTCCGGTTCGGAGGACTCCGGCTCGGAGGACTGGGGCGCGGAGCTGTCCAGTGCGGAGGAAGCCGGAGGACTGCTGGAAGCAGGCGGCCAGTTAGCCGTGGAGGAAGCCGGCTTTGGCCTGGAGGTGGTTCCGGATCCGCTGGAGGCCGGGGCGGAGGACGCCGCCTGGGTCTGCCGGAAGGTTACCTCCAGAGTGTAGGGCTGATTCACCTCCTTGAAGGTGTATCGTCCATTGGTGAGCTTGACCTCCCGCTTGCCGTCTATCAGGACTCTGTCTACCTCATAGCCGCTGTTGGGACGGATTGTGAAGGTCTTATCCTCTCCCCGGTTTACCCGGACGTCACCCGAGGGGGAGACGCTGCCGCCCTTTCCAGCCGCGGCGGTGATTGTGTACCGATCAAACAGGCCGTCATCGTCCTCATCGTCCCAGTCGTCGTCATCGTCGCTGCTGGCGGAGGAGGTCTGCCGGATCAGGGTAAAGGTGGAAAAGCTGTCCGTACGGAATTCAAGGGTATAATCCCCGCTGCCCCCATAAATGGAGAAATCGTCCATCCGCTTGGAATCGTGGCGGAGGATATACTCATCCTGATAGGAAAAATTCCTGGGGAGCTGGATCCGCACCACCACGGGAACCGCCAGCTTCACCGTATTGGCGCCCTTTCGGAGCTTCAATGTAATTTTGAACGCCTCCCGGCCGGACACCTTCTGCTGGCTCATGACCAGCTGGAGCTTATCCCCGGAGCCGGGATTGGCGGCGGCAGTGGCGCCGGAGATCTCAATATCGCTGGCGTCGATGGCGCTGCTGGAGCTGGAGGAATAATTGGAGTTGAACGTCTCCCGCAGCTCCGCCCCGGAGAGGACCGCTGTCAGCTCATCCAGATGCCGGATAGAGCCGTCGCTGATCTGCTCCTTTTCCCGGGCGTTCAGCTTGCTGATCCCCTCGATCAGCCGCCGGGTCTGATCCAGGGCGGTCTTTTTTTCCGCCGCGCTGAGCTTGGCAGCTTCCGACGCAGAGGGCAGGGCCTGGATGGCGTGCTCAGCGTCCCGGCCATCCGAGAGCACCAGGGTGGTTTCCACCGTGCAGAGGGCGTCCTCCGCCTGGCCCAGGTCGGAATTGCCCTGGAAGCTGGCGGTAAAGGTTACAGTATCCGCCTTGTTGGGGAGGGTGCATTTGGCGGTATAGGCGCCGTCCTTGCCGGAGGCGACCGTTTTCCAGCCGCGGTCATTGCTGAGAATGATGCTGGAGCCGGAAGGGTATTTCGCCCCTGTGGGGAGAGACATTTTGACTGTCAGGGTCACGTTTCCGCCGCCGGCCTTTTTGGCCGCGTCCGGGGAGACGGACAGGACGGGGATGGGCTTCTTTGTCTCCACCCTAAGCTGAACGGAGGCTTCGGCGGCTTCAAAGCTGTCGTTCCCCTGGAAGGCTGCGGTAAATTTGACCGTGCCGTTTTTATCCGGCAGGGTGTAGACCGCGCTGTATACCCCGTTTTCGTTGGGGCCGGAGAGCGCCTTTTTCTCCCGGGCGGCGGGATCGCTGGTGATGGCGATCTCCTTCGCCTCGGGGAAGGGCTTGGAGCTCCCCTTCCGATCAAAGGCCAGGGTCAGGGTCACGTCCGCGCCCCCGTCCGCCTGGGACTGGGGATCGGTGATCAGGGTCAGCTTGGATTCGATCTTCTTGTCAGACACAACGAGCGGCTTTGTGACGCAGGATTTCCCGGAGGCGGTGTGGGTAACCAGAATGGACTGATTGTGCTCGGTGGTAAGCTTCTCTTTGGCGGCGGGAGCGGTGGTGATGCCTTTCTCGCTGAACTTGTCGGCGGTGACGTCCTCGGCAGAGTTGTCACTGTATTTGACAGTGACAACCATACCGGAGAGATCCAGCTCGTCGCCTACCGTATAGGTGAGCGTCTGCGGATTTTCTTTTACGGTGATGTTAGTAACAGTCTTTTCAGCGGAAGCAACCTTGATGGGGGCGGTATTGACGCTGATACTCGGGTTATATGTAATAGAGATGGTGCGGCCGTTGTATGAATCGTTCAGAATCTTCCCGTTCTCTTCGGAGACAGCAAGACTATATTCGCTGAAATCGCTATACCTGACAACTGCGTCCGTTTTGTCAGAATAGGCGATCTTTACTGCCAGCCCGGATAGATCCAGCGGCTGTCCAACGATATACTCCAGCTTCGGCTGGGTGGCGATGGTCAGCCCTGTTACCATCCTTTCGGGCGGCGGCGCTGTTACCTTATATTTGACTGTGATGGGTACTCCTGAAAAGCTGTATTCATCCGGTTTGGAAATGCTCGCAGGAGTGAGGACAGCATTCCCATCTTCAGTAGCCTTGGAGGTGTCAATCTTATCTAGGGTTCCGGTAACTTCCAATTTTGTGTTGTCAACGGTGACCGTGATTTTCTGATCCTTCAAGGCGGGCGTGTCCCCCTGCTTGAATTCCAGGACGGTGTCGGCAGTCAGGCCGGAGGGGAGGCGCTTCTTCACGGTCAGAGGAAGCGACAATACGGTGGCTTCCGCTCCGTCTGTACCGGCAAGCGTAGCGGTTATGGTTTCCGTGATCACGGTATTGCCCGCGGCGGGAATCGTCAGCTTGCCGTCTGCGGTGACAGACAGCTGGTTTGTGCCGGAATCAGGCTTCTTCATCTCCCAGGTCACAGATGCGCCGTTTCCATTATGGACGGACAGCTGAACAGGGGAGGTTATACCAAAATAGAGCTCTCCCGGATCGGCGATCGTGGGAGCCGGTGTCGGCGTCTGTTCTCCAGTCGGAGGGGGATCGGTGGTTTCCTCCGCCCGCAGGGGCGCGGGAAAAGCCAGGATCTGTCCCAGCAGCAGAAGGACGGACAATGCCAGGGCGGGCAGAACATGCTTTTTCATATGGAATCAATCCTTTCTGCGCAGAGCGACACACTGGATCCGGGAAATGCAATGATGCGGGCTTATCTGTAAAACCCCGTTTCGGGGCAGAAGGTTGCACAGCTTTAGTGTACCACAGATTCACTCCATCCGCAAGCGGGCTTCTGCTGCGCCCATACTTTCTGCGGGGAGGGGGCTTTGTGCTACGCACGGAATCCCCCCACTCGCACATACCGATCGGAAGCACTATCCCGGTCTGCGCAGAAATCCCGGTGCGGCGCAAGAACTATCCCGCACGCAGGGTGGAGCTTTTTTCTTTACGAAAAAAGCGTCCTGCAGGAATCAGACTATCTGCGTGGCAGTAATCAGGAAGTCTGTACAGACTTGACCCCACCCCTTTTCCGCCCTTAAAAAAGACGGGATTCCAAAGGGATGCGCCCCTTTGGCAGGAGGCTCGCAGGGTCAAAGCCTGCGGCTTTGACCCTTGGGCAGCGCCCTCGAGGTCTTCCCGCCGCACTGCCGCCTCCATTGGAAACAGCTTGCTTTTTGCTGAAAGGTGTGCTATACTATTTAGGCGAATTACGCACGCACGCTGCCAGCCGGCACGGTGCCGCTCAGCGGTCGCCGGTTGGCCCTGCTTCCCCAGGGGAACAGGCCCGGCGGTGCGGAGGATTTTCAAACCAAATCAAGGAGGAAACACACATGGCAGTTGTATCTATGAAGCAGCTTCTGGAAGCGGGCGTCCATTTCGGCCACCAGACCAGACGCTGGAACCCCAAAATGGCCCGCTACATCTTTACCGAGCGGAACGGCATCTACATCATCGATCTTCAGAAGACGGTGAAGAAGCTGGAAGAAGCCTATATGTTTGTCCGGGATGTAGCCGCCAGCGGCGAGGACATTCTCTTTGTGGGCACCAAGAAGCAGGCCGGAGATTCCGTCCGGGAAGAGGCTGACCGCTGCGGGATGCACTATGTAAACGCCCGCTGGCTGGGCGGCATGCTCACCAACTTCAAGACCATCCGCCGCCGGATTATGCGCCTGGAGCAGCTCCGGAAGATGCAGGAGGACGGCACCTTTGAGCTTCTGCCCAAGAAGGAAGTTACCAAGCTGAACCTGGAGATCGAGAAGCTGGAGAAGTTCTTGGGCGGCATCCAGAAGATGGATCGCCTGCCGGGCGCGCTCTTCATTGTGGATCCCCGGAAGGAGCGGATCGCGGTGGCCGAGGCGAAGAACCTGGGCATTCCGATTGTGGCGATTGTGGATACCAACTGCGATCCCGACGAGATCGACTACGTGATTCCCGGCAACGACGACGCTATCCGCGCCGTGAAGCTGATCGCCAGCACCATGGCCGACGCTGTCATTGAGGCCAGACAGGGCATGGAGACTGCTCCCGCAGAGGAAGAGGCTCCGGCTGAGGAAGCTGCTGCCGAATAAACGGATTCCCCTTCAACCACTTCCGCCAAACCGCGCGGAAGTGGTTGAACTTGATAATTGTCAGCCGTTCAGGCTGCTGTAATATGTAATAGGTAATACCTGCAATACTTGTAATAGCTTAGGAGGAATTGCTATGGCATTCACTGCCGCTGATGTAAAGAATCTTCGCGAGAGAACCGGCTGCGGAATGATGGACTGCAAAAAGGCCCTGACCGAAACCAACGGCGATATGGACAAGGCCATTGAGTTTCTGCGTGAGAAGGGCCTCGCCGCCGCCGCCAAGAAGGCCGGACGGATTGCCGCCGAGGGCCTGGTGCTTTCTGTAGTGGATCCGGAGAAGAAGGCCGGCGTTGTCCTCGAGGTCAACGCTGAGACTGACTTTGTAGCCAAGAACGAGAAGTTCGTCAAGTTCGTTGAGGACGTTGCCAAAACCATCATCGACCAGAATCCCGCCGATGTGGACGCCCTGCTGGCTGCTCAGTGCGCCGGGAGCACCCTGTCCGTGCAGGATGAGCTGACCGACAAGATCCAGGTAATTGGCGAGAATATGAAGATCCGCCGGTTCTGCCGGATGGAGGGCGATCTGATTGCCTACGTTCACGGTAACGGCCGGATCGGCGTTCTTGTTCAGTTCGAGACGGACGTTGCCGGCAAGGATGGCTTTGAGGAGTACGCCAGAGACATCGCCATGCAGATTGCCGCCGTTACCCCGGAATTCCTGGACGAGAACAGCATCCCCGCCGAGCGCGTGGAGAAGGAAAAGGAAATCCTCACCGCACAGGCCATGAACGAGGGCAAGCCCGCCAACATTGCGGAAAAGATGGTTGCCGGCAGAATCAAGAAGTTCTTCAAGGAAATCTGCCTGGTGGATCAGGTCTTCGTCAAGGACAGCGAGAAGACCGTTTCCCAGTACACCGAGGACACTGCCAAGAAGCTGGGCGGCTCCATCAAAATCACCAGCTTTGCCCGCTACGAGAAGGGCGAGGGCCTGGAGAAGAAGGAAGAGAATTTCGCCGACGAAATCGCCAAGATGGTGAAATAAGAGAATCGATTCAGCGCAAACAGGTACGCCCAAGACCCGTTCAGGGTCTTGGGCGTACCTGTTTGCCGCAGGATTGGATGGAGCGTTCCGCCAGAACCTCCAGCGCGTCCAGAAAGAAATCGTCCAGGGAAAGCAGGCGCTTCAGCAGGGAAAGCTCCGTGCAGCCCAGGACAATCCGATCACATCCTGGGAACTCTTCCCGCAGGAGGCGGAGCTTCTCCCGCTCCGGCGGCCGGCCGGCTTTGATATCGTCGTATATCAGCGACATCACCGCCGTCTGGCCCCGCTCCGAGGGGAGCACGGGCTCAATTCCGGCCTGCCCCAGCGCGTCCTGATACAGCCCGGAACGGATGGTTCCGGTGGTCGCCAGCAGCCCCGCCCGGCGGGCTCCCAGCCGGGACAGCTCCCCGGCGGTTTCGCCGATCATGTTCAGCAGGGGGATGGACACCGCCCGGCTGACCTGGGGATAGAAATAGTGGGCAGTGTTGCAGGGAATCACGATCACATCCGCGCCCCAGCTCTCCAGCCGCCGGGCATCCTCCGCCAGTACCGGCCCTGGATCGGGCGACCGGGAATCCAGAATATAGGCTGTCCGATCGGGGATCTCCGTATGGTTAAGCACCACCATCTCAAGGTGATCCTGATCCGACGCGGCCTCTGTCCGGCGGATGATCGTCTCCATGAAATAGGCTGTCGCCAGGGGGCCGACCCCGCCCAGAATGCCCAGCACCTTTCTGCCGCTCTTTGTCATACAGTCCTACAGGCCTCCTTGCCTACGCCTCCAGGCCCCGCTTGCCATAGTAAAGCCTGTATTTTTTATAATGCCGGAGCTGGTTGGCCCGAAGCCGGAGCCATCTGGAAGGCCGCAGATCCGGCGGATAAAACAGGCTGTTGGTCCATTTCCCCTGCCGGACCAGCTCCCGGGCCTTTTGCAGAAGCTCCCCGTTCTCCAGATACCGATATACAATCCCCTTGGGCACCTGAAGCCAGAGATGCTCCTTTTCCTGAATGGTCAGGGGCTGCTCCTTGTGGAAAATCACATCCTCCGCGAGCCACTGGGCCAGATTGCAGCCCGCAGCGGTCACATAATAGCTGGAGCGCCCCTGCCGGGGATTGGTTTCAAAGAGCTTATACTGCCCGTCCCGCTCATCATATTTCATGTCGAAGTTGGCAAAGCCTGTCCAGCCGATGGTCTCCAGGAAGCTCCGCATCCGCTCCAGCAGCGTGCGGTCGCAGCATCCGCTGAGGATGGCCACATAGTTCCCGATGCCTGCGGGGGTGTGCTCCTCCAAAAGGGGGTGGCCCAGGGCCATGAGCTTCACCTTCCCGTCGGCGCCCACATAGCAGTTGAGCACCCGCATATGCGCGTCGTCCCCGGGAATGAATTCCTGAATGGTCAGCGAATCCGGATAGCCGGAGGAGTAGATGGCTGTCACAATCCGCAGGTATTCCTCCCGGTCCTGGGCGACGAAGGCCTTTTTCTTCCCAGGGAAATCGCATTTCAGATATTCGATGGAGTTGGATGCCTTCACCACCACAGGGAAAGGAAAGTCCAGCTCCCGTTCCCGATCCGCCACGCCGGTGAGCACCTGGGTCCTGGGGTAAGCGAAGCCGAACTCGTCGCAGGCTTCATAAAAGCGGTCCTTGAGGGTCAGGCGGTCCAGCACGTCGGGATTGGGGCAGTTGAAGGCAAACTCCCCCCGGAGCTGCTCCTGGAGCTTGACCAGGAGCTTCATGTAACCGTCCCCGCAGGGAACCAGGAGAAGCGTCTCCTCCGGATGGGCTTTTTTCACTTCCCGGAGCTTTGACAGGAACCGCTCCGGATTGTCCAGCCCCGGCTCCAGCACAAAATCAATGATCCGGGATCCGGCAGTCGCAGTGTAAATCGTCTTGCTGACCGCCAGCGAACGAAGACCGTAGGCCTCATGAAAGGACCGCGCCATCCCGTAAACGTTCAGATCGCTCCCCAAAAGCACCGGCCTGAATTTCTGCTCCAATGTGGGTTCCTCCTTAAGGCCGCGAGACGCTGTCTCGCGCTCTGCCAAGGGGAATGGATTCCCCTTGGATTCCCATTATTTCAAGGGCTTTTTTAAGGGTGGAAAAGGGGTGGGGTCAAGTCTGTACAGGCTTTCCTCTTCCTGCCACGCAGATGGTCTGATTCCCGCAATACGCTTTTTTCGTAAAGAAAAAAGCTCCCTCCTGCGTGCGGGGTACTTTCTGTGCCACACAAGGGTTCCGGCAGGGATTCCGAGCGCGGCACAGTGTCCCCCTCCGCAGAAATCATGAGCGCAGCAGGACACGCTCACACTCTCTGCGTCGTAGTCGCTGCGCCGCCTGTGGGGATGAATTTTTTCTTTACGAAAAAATGGGTAGGCGGGCGATCGACCCTGCGGGGAATACCCAGCGAGGTAGGGGGGCGGGCGCAAGCGCCCGTCCCCACCCCCCAAAAAAAGATGGGAATCTAAGGGGACGCGTCCCCTTGGCAGGAGGCTCGCAGGGTCAAAGCCTGCGGCTTTGACCCTTGGGCAGCGCCCTTGAGGTCTTCCCCTTCACCCTCAAAAAGCTCTCTTAATATCCGGTTTTGGCGTACTGGTCCTTCATGCGCTGATTGTAGGCGGGGCCGTCGGCGAAGTTTTCGCTCTTCAGGATGGAAGGGGTGATTCCGTGGTCCTGCATCAGGCTTTCCACCGCCTGGGCGCAGACGCTCCACAGGGCTACCGCTGCGGAAATGCCGGAGGCCGCCGCAAAGCGCACGTCCACGCCCTCGATCTCCAGCATGGCCTCCGCCGCAGGGGCGCAGTTGTCGATCACATAGTCCGCGCACTCAAACAGGCGCTTGCCGCTCTTGTGCAGGCTCTCCACCGATTTGGAATACTCCAGAGAGGTCAGCGCAACCACGGTCAGGCCGAATTTCTTCGCCTCGATCGCCAGATCAATCACGTTGGCGCTCTTGCCGGAAACCGAGCCGATCACAATCATATCCCCCGGCAGGGCGGAGGACTTTTTCAGGGCATAAGCTGCCAGGCCGGTCATGTCGGCGTCCACGCCGCTCCGATCCCGGGGGCGGACACTGTCCTCCACAGCCAGATCATACTTGAACGCCTTCAGGAACAGCACCCCGCCGCCCCGGTAGATCAGCTCGCTATTGACAATATGGCCCGTGTCAAAAACATGCACCGCGCCGCCTTTGGCAACACAGTCCGCCATGGCCCTGCCCACCTGAACGCAGACGTCATGCTGGGTGGTTTCCACTGTCCTGACCTGCTCCAGGATCCGTTCCTGGTAACGATCGATGAGATTCATTTTCAACGTCAATCCTTTCTCTGGCGCTGCTGTCAGCGCGGGGAGTCCGCAGCCGCATTCCCCCGGGCGCTCTTTTTCCGCTCTTCAAAAGCCTTTGAAACTTACAGATTTCCAGGGGAGTTCCTCCCCTTTCGAATACCGCCCTCGGGGCTCACGCGCTCCATCCCTCGGGGATCACAAACTCCGCGTACTCCTGGCGGAGGCTCCGCAGAAGCTCCGGGGAGGAATCCCGTCCCAGGCGGCGCATACAGGAGATGAGCGCGCCGACCACAGGCTCGAACAGGGGGCGGCAGGGGCGGAGATCCGGGCGCTCCGCGCCCAGAACCTCAAAGAAGCGCTCCCGCAGAGGGACGCAGTGGCGGAAGACGCTTCCGGTGGTGCAGACTGCCAGCCCCGGCCCGGCCTGATGCTTTTTGAGCATAGCCAGCGCCTCCCCGGCCAGGAGCGCGCCGCCCCGCCGGAGAATCTCCAGGGCGGTGGGATCCCCCTGGGCGGCCGCTTCGTTCACCGTCCTGCAGCAGGAGCCCAGGAAAAACGCCGGGGCCTGGGTATGGTAAACCGCCCGGTAGACCGCGTCCCTGCCCGTCAGGCCGTGGCGCTCCCTCAGGAGATCGTGGAGCAGCCCCGGCTCCTGGATGCCCTCCAGGCACCGCATCATGGAGCGCACGGCCCGCCGTCCGATCCAGACGCCGCTGCCGTCGTCGTCCAGCAGATGCCCCCAGCCGCCCAGGACATCCGTCTCCCGGCCATCCTCCACATAGAAGATATCGCTTCCGGTGCCCGACAGGGCGCAGATCCCGTCCGTCTCCCCGCAGGCCAGCACGCCCACGCCTCCCTCCCCGGCGGTCATACTCCCTCCGCAGGGAAGAAACCGGCGGAGCTGCTCCTCATACAGGTGAGGCTCTGTGGAAACCGCGAGGGCAATCGCCGGAATCTCCCGGCCCGCCTGTTCCAGAAGCGCCCGGATGCAGGCGCGGACATTCTCCTCCGCCTGCTCCCGGGAGCGGACGGTGGTGTTCACTCCCTCCGTGCGGGCGGAGGAGAGCAGGCGGCAGTCCTCGTCAAACAGGATTCCCTGCAGCTTGGTGCCGCCTCCGTCAAAGGCCATGTAGTAGCGCATAGGCGTTGCCCCTTTCCGGCTGATTCGGTCAGCACTTCCTGGGGGCGGGGTACTCCTCCCCGAAGGTTTCCGCAGTCACGGATTTCATCTTCTGCTCCTGCTTGGGCCGGTCGGAGTAGTCTGTGGGAGCGGACACGATCCGATCCACCACGTCCATCCCCTGGGTCACCTTGCCGAAGGAGGCATAGCTTCCGTCCAGATGGGAGGCCGCGTCCACCATGATGAAGAACTGGGAGCCGGCGCTGTCCGGATGGCTGGAGCGGGCCATGGAAAGCACGCCCCGGCTGTGGCGCAGGCTGTTGGAGAAGCCGTTCTTCTGGAACTCCCCGGGAATGCTGTAGCCCGGCCCGCCCATGCCCGTGCCCTGGGGATCGCCCCCCTGGATCATAAAGCCGGGAATCACCCGATGGAAGATGGTCCCGTCATAGAAGCCCTTCTTCACCAGGGAAAGGAAATTGTTCACCGTGTTGGGCGCGATCTCCGGATAAAGCTCCGCCTGGACGATCCCTCCGTCTTCCATTTCGATGGTCACAACTGGATTTTTCATAAAAACATTCCTTTCTGCCGCTTCTGCAGCAAGAAAATGATGGCGCCCCTATTCTTCCTCTCCGGCTTCTGAGGAGGACTCCTCATCGGAAGCGCTTTCCCCCGAGGCAGCGTCCGCCTCAGAGGAAGCCGCTCCCTCAGAGCCGGCGTCCTCCTCAGGCGCGGAGGCAGTCCCCAGGGACAGAGACTCCCCGGAGGAAACCGGCAGTTCTTCCTCATTCGCCCAGCCCTCATCGTCAATGGCGGGAGTGGGAGCGGTATCCGCGCCCTGCTCGCTCCGCCCGGTCACCTCCAGCAGCCGGACCGACAGCATCTGATAAGCATCCCGGTTCCGCTTCAGGGTGTACTCCATGATCTTATCCACCGTGGCGCTGCTGTGATCCTTCTCCAGATTCCAGAGCGCGTCCGGCAGAACGTAGGACACCCGCAGGGTGTACACATCCCCGGAGCGGCTGATCTTCTCCACCCGGGGCGTGTAGGCCAGGAACCGGGGGGTGGATTCGATGATATACCGTTTGTTATCGGAGTCATAAAGCATCTGGACGCTGGGATCGTCAATGGACTGGTGCTCGATCTGCACGTCGTTGCCGTACAGGCTCCGGATATAAGGCTCGATGTCCGTGTCCGGCACAGTCATGGCCCCCAGATCGTCCTTAGGATACTTGGACTTGTCGCCGCTGTCAATGATGAAGGCCCAGATGGCGGACTGAATGATGGCGGAATTCTCCAGGGCCTCCGGGGAGTCAAACTCCGGTATATCCACAATGACCAGCGGGAAGATCACCCGCGCCAGCTCCTCCTTCTGGGCAGTGGCGTTTACCAGATTCCGGGTCAGGCTGATCCCTGCCGCCACGGAGGAGATCACCCCAATCACAAAGAACAGGGTGACGATCACCCCCAAAACGGCAGTAGTCCTTTCCCGGCGGCTCATCTGCTTGCGCCTGCGCTTGGGCATGGGGGGGATGGCCTCCTCCTGGGGGAGGGGCTTCTGCTGGTCGTAGGCTCTCCGCCGCCGGGGCGGGGGAGGGGGCTCCTCCACCACCTCCGCCGAGGTTACGGCAATATGCCGCACCGCGGGCTGGCGCAGCTCCCGATCCTCCAGGGAATCCTCGATGATCCGGGCGCTCTCCGCAAAGGAGCGCCTCCGTTCCTCCGGCTGGGGCGTCTCGGAACGCTCCGGACGCTCGGCGCGCTCCTGGCGGTGCTGGCGCTTCCGGCCCTTCCGGGCGGGGGGAGGCGGTTCCGCCGGAGCCGCTGTCTCCCTTCCGGCCTCCCCGGGAGCGGCCTGATCCGGGGGCGTCTCCCCCGGATCCTCCTGTCTGCTGATATTGGAATTGAGCTCGGAAAGGATCTTTTCCAGCTCCTGATTTTTGTCCTTCTCCATTGATCTGCCTTCTTCTCCTTCTACTCCCGGATTTGCCCGCTGCCAAAGATCACATACTTGCTGCTGGTCAGCTCCTCAAGGCCCATGGGGCCTCTGGCGTGGAGCTTCTGGGTGGAGATCCCGATCTCAGCCCCCAGGCCGAATTCCTCGCCGTCGGTAAATCGGGTGGAGGCGTTCACATAGACCGCTGCGGAATCCACCCGCCCCACAAACTGAAAGGCATTGTCCAGATTGCTGGTGATGATCGCCTCGGAATGGCCGGTGGAATATTTCGCAATATGGGCCACGGCCTCGTCCAGGCTGTCCACCACCCTGACCGACAGCACATATCCCAGAAACTCCGCAGCGTAGTCGTCCTCAGTGGCCAGGCCGATCTTGTCCTCCAGGATCTGACGGGCGCGGGGGCACCCCAGGAGGATCACGTTCTTCTGCTCCAGCCGCTCCTTGCACATGGGCAGGAACTGCCGGGCCACCCCTTCATGGACCAGCAGGCTCTCGCAGGCGTTGCAGACAGAGGGGCGGCTGGTTTTGGCATTGTAGACAATGGAGGCCGCCATCTCCAGATCGGCGAAAGCGTCCACATAGATATGGCAGTTTCCGGCCCCAGTCTCGATCACCGGAATGGTGGCGTTCTGCACCACCGACTGAATCAGCCCCCGGCCTCCCCTGGGGATCAGCACGTCCAGGGAGCCGTTGAGGGTCATCATCTCCTGGGCAGTCTCCCGGGAGGTGTCCTCCACCAGCAGGACGATGTCCGGATTCAGCCCCACCCGGCGGATGGCGTCCTGCATGATCCGCACCAATGCCATGTTGGACTGGAGGGCCTCCTTCCCGCCCCGCAGCATCACCCCGTTGGACGCCTTCAGGCAGAGGGCGGCGGCGTCCACGGTGACGTTGGGCCGGGCCTCGTAGATGATGCCCACCACGCCCAGAGGCACCCGCACCTTTTTCAGCACCAGCCCGTTGGGCAGGGTCTTGCCGGAGAGAATCTCCCCGATGGGGTCGCTGAGGGCAGCCACCTTGCGGACGCCTGCCGCCATGGCCCCGATCCGCTCCGGAGTCAGGGCCAGCCGATCCAGCATGATGCTGTTGATGCCGTGCTGGGCGGCGCATGACACGTCCCCCTCGTTGGCCCGGAGGATTTCCTCCTGGTTTTCCTCAAGGGCGTCGGCAATCTCCCGGAGCAGACGGTTCTTCAGGGCGGAGGACGCTCCGGCGATGGCGGGCTGAGCGGACTTGAGCCGGGCGGCGAGGTTTTTCAGGGCTGACACGTTTGATCATCTCCTAAGCAGAAGGTTTACCGGCCGCTCCGGGGCGCGTCGCCCAGAAAGAGGGTGCCGGCGGGCCTGCCCTCCAGCAGGCCGTAGAGCTTATTGGGGTCCTGGCCGTTGAGGATGGCCATGGGGATCCCGTTTTCCATACAAAGGGAGGCGGCGTGGAGCTTGGTGGCCATGCCGCCGGTGCCGAACTCGGATCCCCTGCCCCCGCCCAGCGCCAGAATGTCCTCATCCAGCTTCCGCACCAGGGGAATCAGCCGGGCGTCGGGGTGCTCCCTGGGATTCTGCTCATAGAGGCCGTCAATGTCAGACAGGATCACCAGGAGATCCGCCTTGACCAGGGAGGCCACAATGGCGGAGAGGGTGTCGTTGTCCCCGATTTCGATTTCGTCCACGCTGACCGTGTCGTTTTCGTTGACCACGGGAATCACTGACAGCTCCAGCAGCCGCCGGAGCGTGTTGCAGACGTTCTCCTTCCGGAGGGGGACGTCGATGATATCCCGGGTCAGGAGCACCTGGGCCACCTGATGGTTGTACCCGGAAAAGTATTTGTCATAGAGGTACATGAGCTCGCATTGGCCCAGGGCGGCGCAGGCCTGCTTGGTGGGCATATCGGAGGGGCGCTGGCGCATCCCCAGACTGCCTGCCCCGACCCCGATGGCCCCGGAGGTCACCAGGACCAGCTCCTTGCCCGCGTTTTTCAGATCCGCCAGGACCTTGACCAGGCCCTCCACCCGGCGTATGTTGAGCATTCCGGTGGAATGGGTCAGTGTAGAGGTGCCCACCTTTACAACGATCCGTCTGGCTTGGGGAAGTACAGAGTATTCTGACATATGCCTCATCCATTTCTATGTAGGCTCCCGGCGGGGGATACCTCCGCCGGGGTGTGCGCGTTCCCAGCAATCCTCCCAAACAGCCGTATTCCCATACGCCGCAGGGAAGCCCGCCCTATAGGGCGGCATTTTTCTACAGGGAGGATTCTCTTTCCAATTCGTCCTCTGCGTATACGGCCAGCGCGGCCCGGATCAGGGGCATGGCAAAGGGGATTGGGGCCAGCAGCAGACAGAGCAGATCCAAGGGCAGGAGCAGGCAGAGCAGGCGGAAAAGCCGCGCCCGTCTTCCGGCCATGAGCCGCCGGGAACGGACCAGCGCCCGGAAAGGATTCCGCTCCCGATTGGTTACATACAGGTAATCCGCCAAGAAAAATCCCATCAGCAAATAGGCGGAAAAGAACAGTCCCAGCAGGGCCAGCAGGAAAACCAGCAGCAGAAAGATTCCGTAAAAGGGGCCAAGAATGGCCCTGGGCGATTCCTGCCGGAGGGAGAGCCGCACCACTGCCGACAAAAACAGGGACGGCAGCGCCGGGAGCATCAGGGCCAGGAAGCAGGCAAAATCCCGCACCAGGCAGTACCACAGGGCCGCTCCATATTCCCGCCAGGATGAGAAGCATCGGAATGTGCTCCGGAGGGGATGGTATTCCCCGTCCAGCTTCTGGTGCCAGCCCTTCACCCCCAGCAGCAGCGGCGAGAGAAGCAGAAGGGTCAGACCCAGCCCGGTGAGCGTGCCCGCCAGCGAGGCGGCGCCTGGCAGGAGCATCTCCGCCAGACAGGCAGCGAGCCAGAAGACGGCGCGGGCAAGGATGGTCAGGAAGCAAAGGGAAACCGCCGCAGAGTAACTGCCTTTGACCCGCTCCAGGCCCAGAGAGCTTACCTGCCGCAGCCGCATCGGATAGATTTCTTCCACGCCGCGCTCCTTTCTTTTTCGTGCAGAGATAACAATTGGTATTATACCACACTCTTCCCCCATTAGCCAAGGCCGCCCAGCAAAAAATCTGCTGTCCCAGGGAGGGTGTGCTGAAAGGTCAAGTCCGCGAGAGCTCTGCTCTCGCGCTCTCGCCAAGGGGACGCGTCCCCTTGGATTCCCGTCTTTTTGGGGTGGGGGGTGCGGCGCAGGACGTACCCCCCACGCAGGGTGGAGCTTTTTTCTTTACGAAAAAAGCGTATTGCGTGAATCAGACTGCCTGCGTGGCAGAAAGCCGGAAGTCTGTACAGACCTGACCCCAACCCTTTCCGCCCTTAAAAAAGCCCTTAAAAATAATGGGAATCCAAGGGGAATCCCTTCCCGATGCGCCGCTGGCGGCGCATCTCAGAATTCGGCGAAGCCGAATTCCTAGGTGCGTCGTGAAACGACGCACCGCGGAGATGCGAGGGCAGAGCCCTCGCGGCCTTCCCTTTATATCAGATTCCCGTTGTCGAAAGCGCGGTCCTCTTCTTCGCTCCAGGAGTCGTCGACGGGGAGCTCGTGCTGATATTCGAGCATGACGCCGTCGGTTTCCACGCCGTAGGGGATGGGGGTGAACACCTCCACGGCCTGGGCGTTTGACCACAAGGCGGCGTTCACCACCACAGTATAGCCGCAGCCGCTTTCCACCTTCCAATCCATCATTCCCCGCCGGGGCAGTCCGCAGCGGGCCAGGAAGGACATGATCACCCCGCTGTGAGTGACCACTGCGGCGTCGCTGATGCCCGTGCTCATCATATCCATGAGCACCCCGTGAAAGCCTCTCAGGACCCGCTCCTTGAAATCGCTCATGGCCTCCGCCCCCTGGGGGATGGTTTCCTGGGCGCTCTCCAGCCACTTCCGATAGGTGGGATCCCCCTTCAGCTCCTGGGGCGTGCGGTTCTCAAAGGCTCCGAAGGAATACTCACGCAGATCCCACACCGTCACAGGGGTCATATCCGGATAAAATATGCGGGCGGTTTCCACACACCGCTTCAAGGGGCTGGAATACACCCGCCCCACATTGGGATACTCATATTTTTCCCTCAGCGCCAGAAGCTCTGCGGCCCCCCTGGCGCAAAGATCCAGATCCGTTGAACCAATATATCTGCCCTCCAGGTTTCCGCTGGTCAGACCATGGCGGATCAGATAGAGCCTGTAAGCACGCATAATTCCGTCCCTTCCCGGCAAACTGCCTGTCATGATATATTTGATTGCTGTTTCGATTTTTGATGAAAAAGCGGCGGGAATCGCCTGATTTTACCTTTTAACGCATTTTGTACAAGAAAAATTGACAAATCTGCATTTTTCGAGAGAAACATCTTTACAAACTGTAACGAATGTAATATAATCAACTTTACGTAGCTCCACAACGCGTCATAAGGCACGGGGGCTCGGGTCTGAGGGCCGCGGCGACGACGCGGGCTTCGGGCGGCAAAGTTCCGGCAGGGGGCGCCACGTTCGCCTGTCTGAGTAGGAGGATGTGGAATGAACGCGGATTTCCCCCGCATATTGACCTTGCTGCGCAAGGAGCGCGGCATCAGCCAGAAGCAGGCGGCTTCCCAGCTGGGCATTTCCCAGGCGCTGCTTTCCCACTATGAGAAGGGCATCCGGGAATGCGGACTGGACTTTCTGGTGCGGACCGCTGACTTTTACGGCGTATCCTGTGATTATCTGCTGGGGCGTTCTCCGGAGCGAACCGGCGCGAAGCTGACCGTAGAGGATATTCCCGAGGGCGATCAGGGCAAGGAGAACACCCTGCGGGGCAGCATTCTGCCCACGCTGAACAAAAAGCTCCTGTTCAACGCCATGAATATTGTCTTTGATCTGCTCCAGACCATCAACGACAAGAGGCTCACCGCAGAGCTGTCCAGCTTTTTGAGCCTGGCGGTTTACCGGGCCTTCCGGGTGGTATATGGGATCAACCCCAAGAATGAGCAGACCTTGTTCAAGGTTGCGCCGGCGATGGCTCAGGCAAAGGCGATTGCTGCGATGATTGTCTGCGAGGCCACTGCCGCCGGGATTGCGGGAGAGGTGCGCTCCTCGTCCCCGGCCGTGGTGGAGAAGCTGTACATCACCAACGAGACGCTGAGCAGGGATTACCCGCAGTTTACGTCCTCCCTGCTGAATCTGATCAAAAACTCCGAAAACGCCGTCAGCCGCAGCTGAGGAAGGCGTTCAGTACCCGTATATTGTAGCATCCCCGACCGCAAAAGGAAAGGGTCCGCCCGTGTCCAATTTGTAAAATTTCAGCCGCTCGGCGCAGCTCCGGAAGGAGCTCTGCCGAGCGGCTGTTTGACTGATGGGTAAGGGGGAAGACCTCGAGGGCTCTGCCCTCGAGTCTCCGTGATGCGCCGCTGGCGGCGCATCGGGGATCTAAATCCCCTTGGAACCCGTAATTTTAAGGGCTTTTTTAGGGGCGGAAAAAAAGGGGGGTCAGGTCTGTACAGACTTCCGGCTTTCTGCCACGCAGGCAGTCTGATTCACGCAGTACGCTTTTTTCGTAAAGAAAAAAGCTCCCTCCTGCGTGCGGGGTACGTCCTGCGGCGCAAGAGGGATTCCGAGCGTGACACAGCGTTCCCCCTCCGCAGAAAGTCCCGAGCATAACAGAACACGCTCAAGACTCTCTGCGCCGCCTGCCTACCCATTTTTTCTTTACGAAAAAATGGGTAGGCAGGCGATCGACCACAAAGGAAGTATCAGCGGGGAAGGAACCAAAATCCCACACCCCCATAACCCCAAAAAGATGGGAATCCAAGGGGATTTAATCCCCTTGGCGGAGCTCGAGGCAGAGCCTCGAGGTCTTGAAGGGGCGCTAAGCGTTCAGGAGGAGCTGCGCGTGGGAGGAGGGATCGTCGCGGATGACTTCGCCTACGGAGGGGAGGGCGATCGTTCCGGACAGAGGATTCTTGATGCTGTCCACGTGAGTGCGAAGGGTGGCTTCCACTTCTGATTTCTCAAAGCAGAGATCTGCTTCCGTCAGGTCGCAGTCGATGAGCTTCAGCCCCTTGCAGTAGCAGAGCGGCTGGGTGCCGCTGATCCGGCAGTGGTCAAAGGTCACGTTCTCACAATACCAGGCCAGGTACTCTCCCTTTACCTCGCAGTTCCGGACAACTACATTCTTCGCGTGCCAGAGCGCGTCCTTGGTGTCCAGCACGCAGTTCTCCAGCAGGGCGTTTTCCACGTACTGGAAGGAATATTTCCCCTTCAGATGAACCTCCCGGAGCGTCAGATGATCCGAGCGAAGCATGAAATATTCTCCCTGCACGGAGCACCGCTCCATCTCCACCTGATGGACAAACCACCCGAATTCCGGCGAGATAATAGCACAGTCCCGCAGGCGGATCCGGCTGCACTCCCGGAGCGCCTTGATGCCGTGCAGCTTCGTATCCGCAGCCTCCACATCTGCCGAGTACCACAGAGCCGCCCGGCAGAGCTCCGTCAGCTCCGAGCCGGATATCACCAGCCCCTGATCATGCCAGAAGGGGTAACGGAGGTTAAAATAGCAGTTCTCCACCTTCACATCCCGGCACTCCTTAAAGGCGCTTTCCCCGTCTGCCGGGCCGTCAAAGGCGCAGTCCTTCACATGTATGTCCCGGCTTCCATAAAGGGCCCGTTCTTCGTCAAACCGTTCTCCGGCAATCAGCGTCCTTTTGTTCTCAGTGTTCACAACATTCACAGCAAAACGCCCCTTCATTATGTAGGTGTATTCCCGCCCGCAGGGGCGGAGCAGTCTTTCCGCCAGGGAACCCGCCCGGCCTTCGGGCGCCGCCGGACAGATTCCGCATGATACACGGAAAGCCCGGAAGGGGAATCCCCTTTCGGACTTTCCGTTTCTCTCCCCGCTGTTCCGCCGGGGAGGACATTACTTTCCGGACAGCAGCTCGCAGATCAGATCCCCGTAGGCAGTGGGATCCTCAATGGGGAAGCCGGCGATCAGCAGCGCCTGGCTGTAGAGCACCCTGCTCAGCTTCTTTGCCCGCTCCTGATCGGATGCAAACGCCTCGCTGAGCGCCTCAAACATGGGATGGGACGCGTTCAGCTCCAGCACCCGATCCGCCTTCATAGCCTGCTCGCCGGGGGTGTTCATCTGAGCAAAGTATTTTTCCATTTCCAGGGTGACCGGCCCCTCGCTGGACAGGCAGACCGGATGGCTCTTGAGCTTCTCGGAGATCCGAACCTCCTTGACGCCCTCCAGGCTCTCCTTGACAAAGTCCAGGAGCTTCTGGTTCTTCTTGGTCTGCTTTTCGGCATTCTTTTTGTCAGCCTCGTCCACAATGTCGTCGCTGTTGACCGACTTGATCTCCTTGCCCTCCAGATCGTGGAGCACCTGCATGACGAATTCGTCCACCTCGTCGGTCAGGTAGAGGATTTCGTAACCCTTTTCCTTAACGGCCTCCGTCTGGGGCAGCCGATCCACCTTAACGGCAGACTCGCCGCAGGCGTAATAGACGTACTTCTGCTCCTCCTTCATCCGGGCGGTGTACTCCGCCAGGGTGACCAGCTTCTGTTCTGTGGAGGAATAGAACAGGAGCAGATCCTTCAGCAGCTCCTTATGCTCCCCATATTCGTTGACCACGCCGTATTTCAGCTGAAGGCCGAAATTCTGATAGAATTTCTCATACTTCTCCCGATCGTTTTCCAGCAGCTTGGAGAGCTCCCGCTTGATCTTCTTCTCCAG
This sequence comes from Oscillospiraceae bacterium, assembly GCA_022791945.1. Lineage (GTDB taxonomy): Bacteria > Bacillota > Clostridia > Oscillospirales > Ruminococcaceae > Paludihabitans. The sequence continues at coordinate 36,012 of JAAVZY010000036.1, forward strand.
GCTGGAGGCAATCACCTGCAGCTGGCGATCCTGCTGGAGCATCTCCCGGGAGATGTTCAGGGAGAGATCCTGGGAATCCACCACGCCCCGGATAAAGCGGAAATGCTCCGGCAGCAGATCGCCGCATTTCTCCATAATCAGCACGCCGCTGGAGTAAAGCTGGAGGCCCTTCTCATACTCCTTGGTGTAGTAGTTGTAGGGGGTGCGGGCGGGGATAAACAGCAGCGCCTCATAGGAGACTACGCCCTCCGTGCTCACCCGGATATTGAGGATGGGATCCTCGTAATCGTAGAACTTTTCCTTATAGAACTGATTGTACGCCTCGTCGGTAACCTCTCCCTTGGACTTGTGCCAGATGGGCACCATGTCGTTGAGGGTTTCATTTTCCACGTAGCTCTCATACTTGGGTTCATCCTCGCCGGAGGCGCCCTCCGCCTTCTCCACAGGGCGGCTCTTGGTCACATCCATTTTGATGGGGTAGCGGATATAGTTGGAGTATTTCTGAATCAGGTTCCGAAGGGTGTACTCCTCCAGATACTGCGCGTATTTTTCCTCTTCGGTATCAGCCTTCAGCTTCATCTGGATATCCGTGCCCACGGTATCCTTTTCGCACTGGGTGATGGTGTAGCCGTCCGCGCCGGAGGACTCCCAGCGGTAGGCGGTATCGGAGCCGTAGGCCCGGCTGGTGACAGTGACGGTATCGCTGACCATAAAGGCGGAATAGAAGCCCACGCCGAACTGACCGATGATGTCAATGTCGGACTCAGGCTTGCCCTCGGCCTGGGACATTTCCTCCTTGAAACTCAGGGAGCCGCTGCGGGCGATCACGCCCAGGTTCTCCTCCAGGGCCTGGCGGTCCATGCCGATGCCGTTATCGGAGATGGTGAGGGTGCCGGCCTCCTTATCGGGAACAATCCGGATCGCCAGCTCCTCCCGGTTGACAGCCACCTGATCGTCGGTGAGGGCCTTGTAGCAGAGCTTGTCAATGGCGTCGCTGGCGTTGGAAATCAGCTCCCGCAGGAAGATCTCCCGGTTGGTGTAAATGGAGTGGATCATCAGATCCAGCAGGCGTTTGGATTCCGCCTTGAATTGCTGCTTTTCCATGGACGAACCATCCTTTCCTATTCGCATCCCAGGGAACCCCGAGGGAAATACAATACACAGATTTAGCACTCGATATCGCCAAGTGCTAAATCTACTATACAACAACTCCGCCTGCTTTTGCATGAATAAACTATGAATTTTCCAGAAATATCCCCTGCGGCGAAGGGAAAGGCCGCAAGGGCAGCGGCGCATCGGGAAGGGATTCCCCTTGGATCCCCATTATTTCAAGGGCTTTTTTAAGGGCGGAAAAGGGGTGGGGTCAGGTCTGTACAGACTTCCGAACCACTGCCACGCAGATAGTTTGATTCCCGCAGTACGCTTTTTTCGTAAAGAAAAAAGCTCCCTCCTGCGTGCGGGGTAGTTCCTGCGCCGCATGGGGATTTTTGCGCAGAACGCGCTCGAGACATTCTGCGTCGCAGTCTCTGCGCCGCACGTGGGGATGAATTTTTTCTTTACGAAAAAATGGGTAGGCGGGCGTTCGGCCACGCAGGGAGTACCAGCAAGGCAGGGGGGCGGGCGCAAGCGCCCGTCCCCACCCCCACCCCAAAAAAGATGGGAATCCAAGGGGACGAGTCCCCTTGGCAGGTGCTCGAGGACAGCGTCCTCGAGGTCTTCCCCACTCAGCAGCACTGCCCGCCTCACCAAAGAATAAGGACGGTTGAGCTTTTCGCTCAACCGTCCTTATTCTTTGGTGACCCCTGCGAGAATCGAACTCGCGATTCCGCCGTGAGAGGGCGGCGTCTTAGCCGCTTGACCAAGGGGCCGTCAAGGTGGAAATCCCGTCCCTGAGAGAGGGATTCCATATAAAAACGCGTATATATTTACATATTACGCGGATTTACCAAAATAAAACGCCATCCGTCTGGAATGACATTCTATTTTGCAAAAACAACGAAACGATTGCCTCGCCGCTTTTTTCTAAAAACCATCCTCTGTCAACGCAGGCCATAGAAAAATCCTGGTGACCCGTGCGAGAATTGAACTCGCGATTCCGCCGTGAAAGGGCGGTGTCTTAACCTCTTGACCAACGGGCCAACACGCGCCGGCAAAGGTTGCTTTTGTTGGTAGCGGTAACTGGATTCGAACCGGTGACACTGCGGGTATGAACCGCATGCTCTAGCCAACTGAGCTATACCGCCATATCCTTGCGTGAGAGAACAAAAAATATTATACCCGCAGAACCCCGAAAAGTCAACCCATTTTTTCACTTTTTTTCGATTTGTAGCCTTTCCACATAGATCCCTCCTCTATACAGCCCCTTGTCCGATGTTTTGACGGAAATTGACCGCCGCGCCCACTTCGGGCAGGCGCGGCGGTCAGATCCCGCAAGGGGATCCACAGCGAACACAAGCTATCCGATGACACGGACACGAATCACGCCCTCAATGGCGTTGAGCTTTGCGACGGTAGCGTCGTCGGGCTTCTGGTTTACGTCCAGCATGGTGTAAGCATAGTCGCCCCGGGACTTATTGAGCATGTTTTCAATGTTCAATCCGCCCAGATCGGTGGAGATCTGGCTGATCAGGGTGGGGATGTTCCGATGAATGACGCAGATCCGCGGCAGAGCGGAGGGGGGCATAGCCGCCGCCGGAAGATTCACCGAGTTCCGGATGTTTCCGTGCTCCAGATAGTCCACCAGCTCCTGCACAGCCATTCTGGCGCAGTTGTCCTCGCTCTCCGGGGTGGATGCTCCCAGGTGAGGGAACGCCACCACGCCCGCATGATCCAGCATAGCGTCCGTGGGGAAGTCGGTCAGATACACCTTCACCCGGCGCTCATCCAGCGCGTCCAGGATATCCTGCTCCTCCACCAGATCCCCTCTGGCAAAGTTCAGAATCCGCACCCCATCCTTCATCAGGGCGATGGAGGAGGCGTTGATAAAGCCCTTGGTTTCTTTGGTGGCGGGCACGTGAATGGTGATGTAATCGGCGTTTTCATAGATCTCTTTCAGAGAGTTCACATGAATGACCGAACGGGACAGGGACCAGGCCCCGTCCACGCTGATATAGGGGTCGTAGCCATACACGGTCATTCCTAGGGCCTCGGCGGCGTTGGCGACCAGCGCGCCGATAGCGCCCAGGCCCACAACGCCCAGCTTCTTTCCGGCCAGCTCCGGGCCCACAAACTGAGATTTCCCCTTCTCCACCAGCTTGGAGACATCAGCGCCGCTTCCCTTCAAGGTTTTCACCCAGTCCATAGCGGCGGAGATTTTCCGGGCGGACATAAGCAGGCCCAGCAGAACCATTTCTTTAACGGCGTTGGCATTGGCGCCGGGAGTGTTGAACACGGCAATCCCCTGCTCTGTACACCGATCCAGGGGGATATTGTTCACGCCCGCCCCGGCCCGGGCAATGGCCTTCAGGCTGGGAGCAAACTCCTGCTCATGCAGGGAGGCGGATCGCACCAGTATGGCGTCCGCGTTGGCCAGCTCTTCGCCCCAGGCGTACTTGGCCCGGTCGAAGCAGTCCAGCCCCGCAGGTGAAATCTTGTTGACAGTGTTAATCTGAAACATGGGAATCCCTTCCTTCAAGTCATCTTCCGCCGCAGCGGAAGTCATCTCTTTAGATGGTCGGTCAGCCGGTCGGCGGGCAAGGCCACGAGACGCTGTCTCGCGTCTCTGCGGTGCGTCGTTTCACGACGCACCTAGGAATTCGGCTTCGCCGAATTCTGAGATGCGCCGCCAGCGGCGCATCGGGAATGGATTCCCCTTGGAACCCGTAATTTTTTGGGGGTATGGGGTGTTGGATTTCAGTCCCTGCCTCGCTGGGACTTCCCGTAAGGACGATCGCCCGCCTACCCATTTTTTCGTAAAGAAAAAATTCAGCTCTATGAGCGGCGCAGACACTGCGACGCAGAAAATCCCGAGCGTGCCCTACTACGCTCAAACTCTCTGCGGAGGGGGAACGCTGTAGGACGCTCAGAATCCCCCAGTCAGGGCTACCGCCTGTCGGCGGCATCCCTGCCATGCCCCTGACGTTCCGAAGGAACGTATGGGAGAGGGGACCGCCGCTGCTCCGAAGGAGCGGCGGTGGTGGAAGGATTCCGATCGTGGCACAAAATTCCTCCCCGCAGAGCCTGTGAGCGTGGTAGTATTACGCTCATACTCTCTGCGGCGCAGGAACTACCCCGCGCGCAGGAGGGAGCTTTTTTCTTTACGTAAAAAGCGTACTGCGGGAATCGGACTGTCTGCGTGGCAGGAGGCCGGAAGTCTGTACAGACCTGACCCCACCCCTTTTCCGCCGTTAAAAAGCCCTTAAAAGGATGGGATTCCAAAGGGACGCGTCCCTTTGGCAGGTGCTCGAGGGCAGAGCCCTCGAGGTCTTGCACGCAGAGAGCTTGAGCAGGAGCTCAGTGCGCTGCCTCAAAGGCCTTCATGAAGTCAACCAGCTTCTCAACGCCCTCGACGGGCATAGCATTATAAATAGAAGCGCGCATACCGCCCACGCTCCGGTGGCCCTTCAGGTTGACAAAGCCCGCAGCAGCAGCCTTAGAAACAAACTCCTTATCCAGGGCTTCGTCTCCGGTCACAAAGGGTATGTTCATCAGGGAACGGGATTCCTTTTCCACTGTGCCCCGGAAGAGCTGAGAGCTGTCCAGAAAATCGTACAGCATCCCGGCTTTCTTTTCGTTTTGAGCCTTCATTCCCTCCAGGCCGCCCATCTCGTCCCGGAGCCAATCCAGCACCAGCTTGCAAATATAAATCGCATAACAGGGCGGCGTGTTGAACATGGAACCGTTCTCCGCATGGGTCTGATAGTTGAACATGGTCGGAGTGATCTCCATGGCGTTGCCGATCAGATCCTCCCGGATAATCACCACTGTCAGCCCCGCGCAGCTCATATTCTTCTGCGCGCCCGCGTACAGCACGCCGAACCGGGATATGTCCAGAGGCTCGGACAGGATGCAGGAGCTCACGTCCGCCACCAGTGGCACATCCCCGGTTTCAGGCAGGGCCGGGAATTTGGTCCCATAAATGGTGTTGTTCAGGCAGATGTGGAAATAGTCCGCCTGGGGATCAAAGGCGGCGGGATCCAGCTTGGGAATATAGGAGAAGGTGCGATCCGCGGAAGATGCTACCGCATGGGCCTCCCCGTAGCGCGCGGCCTCGGCGTAAGCCTTCTTGGCCCACTGGCCGGTGATCACGAAATCCGCCCGGCGGCTCCTGTTCATCAGATTCAAAGGAACCATGGCAAACTGAGAAGAGGCGCCGCCCTGAAGAAACAGCACTTTATAGTTATCCGGAATGCCCATCACCTGTCGGAGATTGGACTCGCAGGCGTTGATGATCCCCTCGTAAACCTTGGAACGGTGGGACATCTCCATAACGGACTGGCCGCTGCCCTGATAATCCAGCATTTCACTGGCGGCTGTCCGCAGCACGCTTTCCGGAAGCACGGAAGGCCCTGCGCTGAAATTGTAGACTCTGTTCATAGATACCCTTTCCTTTCCCAGGCCGTTTTGCGGCCCTCGCGCTTGATTGCTTGGCAGCCTTTCCATGAGGGCATAGGACAAGCTGTCCACAGATAGAGCACAAGTGTTGTGTCGCAAGCAACATATTCTATATTATAGGGAGTCAGCCCCAATTAGTCAACCATTTTCTCAATTCTTCCGAAAATTTTTGCAGGCGGAAGCCAGGTATCCCGTCAAGGGGCCCTGGATGCTGTGTTCACAGCGACAACGGGGGAAGACCTCGAGGGCGCTGCCCTCGAGGCCTTCCCCTTCGACCGAGTCTTGCCTCCCTGGCGGTGTTTCCAAAAAGAGTTGTAAAGTCAGCAGGAATCGTGTATAATGGTACAATGATAAGCCCAGCGCCGGAAAGCCTCCGGCAGCAGCGAAACGAAAGGATGAGCGGCAATGACGGCGAATATGTTTGACGATCTGATCCTTAAAGCAAGGGACATCTGCGACACCGCCAGCAAAAAGACCAGCGAGCTTTGCGAGATTTCCAGGTACAAATATGAATGCATCCGCATCAATGGCGAAATCAAAAAGCTGTACGAGCAGCTCGGCAGCTCCGTCTACTCCATGGTGAAGAAAAAATACGAAAACGCCGAGCTGATCGCCTCCCTGACAGAAGAGATCGACGGACAGCTTGCCCGCCTGCGGGAGATCAATCAGATTCTCGCCGGACTGCAGCGGGTTGCGGTCTGCCCGGTCTGCGGGGTCAAGAACGACGACGAGAACTGCTTCTGCGCCAAATGCGGCGCCCGGATGAAGCCGGAAACAAATCCGGAGCCGGAGTCAAACTCAGAGCCTGCCCCCGCTCCCGAGAGCGCCGACCTCCATTACAGCGAAGACATTGAAGGCTGAGCCGGCTTTTCCATAGTCTTTCCCTCACATGGGCCCCCTGGAGCAGGAATCTCCTGCTCCAGGGGGCCTGCTGATCACGCGGCTTATGCGGCCGCGGCTATATGTAGCGCTCCTGCATCCGGGCGGCTTCGGCATAGAAGCTGCTGCGGGGAAGCCCGGCCAGATAGAGGGCCTCCTCCAGGGTGAGAGCCTTGGCCCGCCAGAGCTCCACAATCTCCTGGAAATCCTCCGGAAGATCCCGGCGGGGGCGGCCCATGTGAACGCCTCTGGCCTTGGCGGCGGCAATCCCCTCCCGCTGGCGCTGATTGGTGGTTTCGCGCTCGTTCTGGGCCACAAAGGAGAGCACCTGAAGCACCACATCCGCGATAAAACGGCCTACCAGGGAGTTGGCTTCAACCCGGGTGTCCAGCAGGGGCATGTCCAGCACAACCACGTCCGCCTGAAGGATTTTGGTAATAAAGCGCCATTCCTCCAGGATCTCCTCATAGTTTCTGCCCAGGCGATCGATGCTTTTGATCACCAGCAGATCCCCCTCCTTCATGCGCCAGTGAACCAGATCCTGATAATTGGGGCGGTCAAAGCTCTTGCCGGAAAGCTTGTCCATCCAGATTTTCTGCCGTTCGATCCCAAATTTTCTCAGGGCCTCCACCTGCCGGTCCTCGTGCTGCTCATAGGTGGACACCCGGACATACCCGTATGCTTGTGACATTTTCTACCATTCCCTTTCTTTCCTACCGGAAGATGAAGCCGAAGCAGGCCCGCTCCTGCTTCGGCCTGCTTTCATTATAGAGGGGAAAATGTCCGGATCTGGTTCAATAATCGCAGAATTTGAGGAAAATATTTGAGCGGCGCAGTCTCCGTTCCTGCCGGAGCCAGCATCACTGCGGGGCCGGGAATCCCTTGTCTTCCTAGCTCATCCCCCGCAAACGCCCCTTGCAAAACGCCCCGGGGAAGATTATACTAAAAGCAGAGCCCCGCAGAGGTGCGGGGCATTTTGGCAGGGGCAGGCAGCCCCGGAAAGGAAGCAGCTATGGATCGCTACATGATTGGCATTGACTCCGGCGGGACCAAGACCACCGCCAAGGCATACTCCCTTGCAGGAGAGCTCCTGGACACCGCCGTTTCCGGCTTTGGGAATCTGACGGTGGACTTCGACAAGGGGATGGAAAACATCTGCGCTGCGGTGGATCAGCTTCGGGGCCGGCTGGAGGGGGAGTGCTGCTTTCTCTGCCTGGGCTGCGCCGGGATCGAAACCGGAGGCAAGAAGGAACAGGCCCGTCAGGCTCTCGCCGCCCGGTACGGGGAATCCATTTCCGTTACCAATGACGCTATGCTGGGGCTGTACGCCGCCCTGGAGGGGCAGGACGGCGTGCTGGTCATTGCCGGGACAGGCTCCATCGGCTACCTGAAAAAGGAAGGGGCGCTCCATCGGTTCGGCGGCTGGGGGCATCTGATCAACGACGACGGGAGCGGCTACAGCATTGCCATGCGCGCGGTGCGGTATGTGGCGTACTCCTTTGACACCGAAAAGCCGGAAACGCCTCTGAAGCGGGCCATTTTCCGCCAGCTGGAGATCACGGAGCTCCGGCAGCTCATCGACTGGGTGTACCGTTCCTCCAAGGGGGAGATCGCCGCCCTGGTGCCGGTTGTGGAGCAGGTGGCCATGAACGGCGATCCCCAGGCGCGGGAGATTCTCACCTGGGCCGGGGAGCGGCTGGCCTGGCTGGCAATCCCCCTCTGCCGCCAGAACGGAATAGAGAATCCCAATATTGCCATCTCCGGCAGCGTGATCCGGAAAACGGCCTTGGTCAATCAGGTGTTTCGGGATGTGCTGAAACGGGAAATCGGCGCGTTCACCCTCTTTGACGGAGACTTCGATCCCCCCAAGGGCGGCTACTACATCTGGAAGGAACAGCAGAAATAGCCCCCTATGCGGCTGGTTCCTCTGGAAGGAAGGCCGCGAGACTCTGTCCCGCGTCTCTGCGGTGCGTCGTTTCACGACGCATCGGGGAGGGATTCCCCTTGGCAGGAGCTCGAGGGCAGCGTCCTCGAGGTCTTCCCCCTTCCGTTCACACACCTCCGGTGAGGAATGCCTGGACGCTGCGGGCCGTCGCGGCGCCATCCCGGAGGCCGTCCTCATAGAGAGCGGTAATCTTTTCCGGGCTTCGCTCCATCCGGCCAATCTCCACCGGCTTCTTCGGACGGATGACCAGGGCGCTTCCCTCCTGCTCCCGCTGAGACAGCCAGTCCAGCGTATCGTTGTAGCTGATGTGCCGCTTCTCCAGGACGTTCACCAGGTTGGGGTAGCGCTTATATTTGCGGCGGATCAGCGGCATCAGCCGGTTTGGCCCCTTCCGATAGCCCGCCGCCTGGGTCAGGATCACCACCGTCCGATCGCATCCGTCCTCATAGGCCCTTCGGACGGGAATGGAATCGCTGACGCCCCCATCCATCAGCAGCGCTCCCTGGTATTCCACCATGGGCGACAGCAGGGGCAGAGAGCTGGACGCCTCGATCAGTGCGCCCTCCGCCCGGAGATCCCGGATCACGTCGTACCGGGGCAGGCCGGTGCGGCAGTCGGTGGTGACTGCGGTAAAAGGGCATTCCACCGTCCTCTGCTGAAACCCGTCAAAATCCAGGGGCACCAGCTTATAGGCCAGATCGTCGAATACAAACCGGTTCCCAAAGAGATAGCCGGTTTTCCACAGGCAGTAAAGCCCCATATACCGCTTGTCCTTCAGATAGCGGGTATTTGCGTAGTAGTAGCGCTTTCGCTGGCGGGCTATGTAGGAAACCGCGTTGCAGGCTCCCGCAGACACGCCTATGCAGTAGGGAAAGCTGATGCCGTGATCCAGAAAGGCGTCCAGTACGCCGGCTGTGTAACCGCCCCGCATACCGCCGCCCTCTAAAACAAGGCCGGTTTTCATGGACTCATTCCTCCCAGTAATTGGATGCCGTAGGGCCTTACACAGTATACTATATTCCGCCCTCCCCTGCAAGTCCTGCTCTGAAGGGTCAAGGCCGCGAGACTCTGTCTCGCGCTCTGCGGTGCGTCGTGAAACGACGCACCTAGGAATTCGGCTTCGCCGAATTCTGAGATGCGCCGCTGGCGGCGCATCGTGGACGCGTCCCTTTGGAATCCCATTATTTGAAGGGCTTTTTAAGGGCGGAAAAGGGGTGGGGTTGAGTGTGTACAGACTTCCGGCTTTCTGCCACGCAGAGAGTCTGATTCCCGCAGTACGCTTTTTTCGTAAAGAAAAAAGCTCCTTCCTGCGTGCGGGGTACTTCCCTGCGCCGCAGAGAGTGTGAGCGTAACAGAACACGCTCGGGACTGTCTGCGTCGTAGTCTCTGCGCCGCCTATGGGGATGAATTTTTTCTTTACGAAAAAATGGGTAGGCGGGCGATCGACCCTGCGGGAAGTCCCAGCGAGGCAGAGAGTAACAAGTCTGTATAGACTTGACCCCCACCCCTTTTACGCCCTTAAAAAGACGGGAATCCAAGGGGAATCCCTCCCCGGTGCGTCGTAAAACGACGCACCGCAGAGACGCGAGACAGAGTCTCGCGGCCTTCCCCTTCACCCACAGTCCGCCCAGAGAGGAGAACACCATGTACTGCTTACTAATTGCCGGGGTACCGGCGTCGGGGAAAACCACCCTGTCAGAAGCCATTGCCGACAAGCTGAATCTGCCTCTGCTCTCAAAGGACGCCATCAAGGAACGGTTGTTCGACCATGTAGGCTTTCAGTCCAGACAGGAAAAGGTCAGTCTGGGCATTGCCAGCATGGAGATCCTGTACTACGCCGCGGAGCGGCTCATGTGGGCCGGGCTGCCCTTCATCCTGGAAAACAATTTTGAATTTTCCTCCGAAGCCGGAATCAAGGCCTTGCTGGAAAAACATCATTACCCCGCGCTGACCGTCCTCCTGACCGGCGACTACAAGGCCATTTACCGGCGTTTCCAGGAACGGGAGCTTACCCCCGGGCGGCATCGGGGCCATGTGGTGAACGACTGCTATCCGGAAAGAGCCGGGCAGGCTTCCGCCTGCCCGCCCGCCCCCTCCTATGAGGATTACGTGCGGGGAATTGAGACGAGAGGCTTCGACGCCTTTTCCGCAGGAGACGCCCAGCTGCGGGTGGACGCAACCGACCCTGCCGCCATTGATGTAGAGGACATCTGCGCGCAGATCGACGCATGGCGGAAGCGCCTTCCCCGCAGCTGACAGCAGGCGCTATCCAAAGAGTTTGGACAGATAGCTGGTGCGGCCGGACCGGGGAAGGGTTTCGCCCTCGCTTTTGACCAGAACAGTGTCCTCGCCGATGACCTCGATCTCGCTCCAGGGGATCATCAGATCCTCGCCCCGTCCCAGCAGGCCGAACAGCCGGGGCCGTCCATACACGATCACCGCCTCAATGGACGCAGTCTCCGTGTCCAGAATCAAATCGTCCGCATAGCCGATTTTCAGGCCGTTGGCAACATTGATGATCTCCTTGCGTCGGAACTCCATAAACCGTGATGTCATTTCCTCAGCTCCCCCCGCAGCTTCTCCGGGCACAGGCAAAATCCCCGGCACATATAGATATGGATACCAATATCTATATGTGCCGGGGATTTCCGTCAGAACCGCGCCCAATCGGCTACTCCTGCCAGAACTGGCGGGTGAAGGGGCTGGAGGGCGTTTCCCACTGGGCCTTGTACTCCAAAAGACGCTTTTCCAGACGCTGGCGGACAGCCGCGCAGGCAGGATCCCCGTACAGATTGTGCATTTCCCAGGGATCGGCCTCCAGATCAAAGAGCTGGTTTTCCTCCGGATGGAGCCGGTAGCAGAGCAGCTTCCAGCGCCGGTCCTTTACGCCCCGGATCAGGTGGGTGTAGGCAAAGTAGAGATCCGCGCGGGCCTGCCCCCGCCCCTCCAGAGCCGGGCGGAAGCTCTGCCCCTCCACGGAGGCAGGAGCCGGGAGTCCCGCAAGGTCGCAGAGGGTGGGGTAAATGTCCAGCAGATAGACATAATCGTCCCGGCGCTCTCCCTTGGGAATGCCGGGGCCGCTGAGAATCAGCGGCACGCGGATGCTGTCCTCATACAGGCTCTGTTTGCCCATCAGGCCGTGACAGCCCACGGAAAGGCCGTTGTCCCCCGTAAAGACAACGATGGTATTTTCACGCTGGCCGGTTTCCTCCAGGCAGTCCAGGAGCTTGCCGATGTTTTCATCCAGATGGGAGATCATGGCGTAGTAGTCGGCGATGTGGCGGCGCACCTCCTGCCCGCTCCGGGGATGGGCGGCCAGGTTTTCGTCCCGATCCTCGCCGATGGAGGCGTTGATGCCGATGGGGAAGGGGTGCTCCTCTGTGAAATTGGGCGGGAGCTGGAGCTTCTCCGGATCGTACATATTCCGGAACCGCTCCGGCATGCTCCGGGGATCGTGGGGGGCCAGATAGGCCAGGCTGAGCAGGAAGGGCTGCTCCCGGTCCTGCTCCTGCCGGAGGAAGGACAGGGCGGATTCCGTCAGCAGCTCGGTGGAATGCACCCCGGGGCGGATTCGCTCCGCGATCAGCTCCATGGGGTGGTTGGCGTGCTGAAAATTGGGAATGACCTGAATCTTATTTTCGTATCTTCCATCCGGGTGGAAGGAGCAGACCGGTACATTCCAGTGATCCCACATGCCGCCGAAGAAGATGTTATCCCCATCGGTAAAGCTCCGGGCATAGCTTTCGGTGCCGTTGTGCCACTTGCCGATACCGATGGTCGTGTAGCCCTGTTCCCGGAAGCATTGTCCCAGAGTGGTGTGTTCTCTGGGAATGGCGGAGCCGGCTTCGTAGAGATGGAAGAGGGTGACGCCGGAGTGAAGCATCGCCCGGCTGGGCATGCAGACCGCCCCGGAGGTGCCGCCGGGGATGTGGGCATGGGTAAAGGCGGCGCCCTCCGCGGCCAGGCGATCCAGATTGGGGGTCTGAATCTCCGGGTTCCCCAGGGCGTGAATGGTGTTGAACCGCTGATCGTCGGTGAGAATAAGCAGGATATTGGGCTTTCCTTGAGCGCTGGACGGCATACGCATGACACAAGGCTCCTTTTTCAAAGGTAATGGATATTCTTAGTATATCACACCCTCTGCTCCCTCGGCAAGGCCGCGAGACGCTGTCTCGCGCTCTGCGGTGCGTCGTTTCACGACGCACCTAGGAATTCGGCGAAGCCGAATTCTGAGATGCGTCCCTTTGGAATCCCCCACCCCTCCACGCCCTTAAAAAGACGGGAATCCAAGGGGAGCCAGCTCCCCTTGGCAGGAGCTCGAGGGCAGAGCCCTCGAGGTCTTCCCCCGATGCAAGCAGAGTCTGAACGGGCTCTGGCTGCATTCCTAGTCCATCCGAATGCAGGCGTCCCGCTCGGCGCCGACGGATACATAGCGGATCCGGCAGTCTACGGCCCTTTCCAGATAAGCCACATAGTCCAGGGCGGACTGGGGAAGATCCGAGGGCTTCCGGCAGCCGGTAAGGTCGCAGCGCCAGCCGGGCAGATACTCCAGAATCGGACGGGCGGCATCCAGCTCCGCGCCGGTGGGGAAGCGCTCCGTACGCCTGCCCTCCACCTCATAAGCAGTGCAGACCGGGATCCGCTCCAGGCAGGACAGCACATCCAGCTTGGTCAGAGCCAGCACGTCCGCGCCCTGGATCCGCACGCCGTACCGGGAGGCCGGCACGTCAAAGGGGCCCACCCGCCGGGGCCGCCCCGTTGCCGCGCCGTACTCCCCGCCGGCCTCCCGCAGGCGCTCCGCAGCTTCCCCGAAGAGCTCACAGGTGAAGGGGCCTTCGCCGACGCAGGTGGAGTAGGCCTTCATAATCCCAATGGAGCAGTCCAGCCTGCGATTGGGAATCCCTGCCCCTATGGGAGCGTACGCGCCGATGGTGGAGGACGAGGAGGTGTAGGGGTAGATGCCGAAATCAATATCCCGCAGCGCGCCCAGCTGGGCCTCGAACAGGATGTTCTTTCCCTCCTCCGCCGCCTGATCCAGGAAGCCGCCCGCGTCGCATACAAAGGGGAGCAGGCGGTCCCCATACCGTTTCAGCCAGGAGATCATATCCTCCAGGCCGGCGGGCTGGTCCCCGTAGACCTTCTGGAGGGTCAGATTTTTCCATTCCAGAATTCCCTCCAGGCGCTGGCGCAGGGCCGCAGGATACCGGAGATCGCCCATGCGAAGCGCTTTTTTCATATATTTATCCCCATAAACCGGGGCGATCCCCCGGCGGGTGGAGCCGAACCGGGCGTCCCCCAGGCGGTCTTCCTCCAGGCAGTCAAGCCGCTTGTGATAGGGCATGCAGATCACCGCCTGATCGCTGATCCGCAGCTGACGGGGCGTGACGGAGATACCCGCTTCCTCCAGCCGCTCGATCTCCCCGCAGAGGTGCTCCAGATCGATCACCATGCCCGCCCCCATGACGTTGACGACTTCCTCCCGCAGAATGCCGGAGGGCAGCAGGTTCAGAATAAATTTCCCCTTGGGGTTCACCACAGTATGGCCGGCGTTGTTGCCTCCCTGATACCGCACCACAATATCGTATTCCCGGGACAGGAGATCCACCATCCGGCCTTTCCCCTCGTCCCCCCAGTTGATTCCGGTAATCGCTGTGAGCATTGTTTCTCCCTTTCCTTTCAGCCGGAGCCGGAGGCTCCGGCAAAAAATAAAAAAGCATTCCTGCAGGAACGCCTTTGTCCTTGTTTATTATACCCACTATCCGGCCGGATGTCAATTCGTTTTTTGAAGAGCTTACGGGGAAGACCTCGAGACGCTGTCTCGCGCTCTGCGGTGCGTCGTGAAACGACGCGCCTAGGAATTCGGCTTCGCCGAATTCTGAGATGCGCCGCTGGCGGCGCATCGTGGAATCGTCCCTTTAAATCCCAGCTTTTTGGGGTTATGGGGGCAGGATTTTAGTCCCTGCCCCGCTGATGCTCCCCACAGAGACGATCCCCGCCTACCCACTTTTTCGTAAAGAAAAAGATTCATCCCTGCGTGCGGGGTACACGGTACGATGCAGAACACGCTTGCGATTTCCCAGAGGCTAGGATAGATCCTCCGAATTGGTATGCGCAGGTGGGGATACCCTGTTCTCCTGAAGCCAAATGTGTTCGTTTTCGTGGCGGCGGGGACGGCCCATCAGATCCGCCAGGGCCTGGCGCACCTCCTTGCCTTGGGTGATCACCTGGTAGAGCTGCTCCACAATGGGCATTTCCACGCCATACCGCTGCGCCAGCGCGTAAGCGGCCCGATCCGCAATGATTCCCTCCACCGTCATGCCCACGCGGGACAGAGCCTCCTCCGGCGAGAGGCCCTGCCCTAAAAAGATGCCCGCCCGCCGGTTCCGGGAATGCATGGAGGTGCAGGTTACGATCAGATCCCCCATGCCGGTCAGTCCGGCGAAGGTTTCGGCCTGGGCGCCCATTGCCGCGCCCAGACGGGCGATCTCCGCAAGCCCTCTGGTCATAAGGGCGGCCTTGGTGTTGTCGCCCAGGCCCAGGCCGTCGCAGACTCCCGCGCAGATGGCGATGATATTCTTCAGCGCCCCGCCCAGTTCCACGCCGACCATATCATCACTGACGTAAACCCGCAGATTGGTATTCATCAAAAGATCCTGGACATACTCGGCCCCGGCCCGATTGGCACAGGCGGCTACAATGGTAGTGGGTACGTTCCGGGCGATCTCCTCCGCGTGGGAGGGGCCGGAGAGCACCACAATGTCATTTTCGGGGATCTCCTCCCGGATCACCTGGGAGAGGCGAAGGAGTGTCTTCTCCTCGAAGCCCTTGCCCACGTTGGCAACCACCGTGTCCTTTCCCAGCCGGGGAGCCAGCGCCCGGGCGGTTTCCCGAACCGCAAAGGAGGGAACCGCAATGATGGCAAGCTCCGCCTGAGCCGCATCCTCCAGGCCGGAGGTCAGCCGGATGGCGGTGTCGATGGGAATCCCCGGCAGCAGCCGCCGGTGTTCCCCGTAAAGGCGGATTTCGTCCAGCTCCTGCTGGAACTTGGACCACATGGACACCTGATGCCCGGATTTGTGAAGCATGACCGCCAGAGCCGCTCCAAAGCCGCCGCTGCCCAGAATCAGAATGTTTGCCACAGAAGCCATCTCCTTTTGCAATATCGTACCCATAAGCCGGGCCGCCGCCCAAAGGGCAAGGCCGCGAGAGCTCTGCTCTCGCGGCCTTCCCCGTTGTGAGTGCAGCTTTCTACAGGGGCAGGATGGTGAGCTGGAAGGATTTCTGCTCGCCGATTTCCAGATGCTTGACGCCGCGCTTCCGCTCGAACTCGTCCCCCTCGTCGCTGCACACAGCAACGCCGCACCAGGGCTCGATGCAGAGGAAGGGAGCCTCCAGGCCGATGGGCGTCCAGAAAGCCACGTAGTCAAAACCGCCGAACTGAACCTCCACGCCCCGGCCGGTTTTGACAGAAGCCAGCCTCACCCGATCGGATCTGGGCGTATCAAAGAAAATGGCGTCGTTATCGAAATAGCTGTATTTCAGCCGCAGGGTGGTTTCGTTGTTCAGATAGGTAACCCGGTTGTCCATGTCGAACTGCTTTTTCTCAAAGTCAAACACCGGGCACCCGGCAGTTTCCGGCATATTGAAGGTGAGCGCGCAGTCCTCAAAGCCGCCGTTTCCGTCTACAGGCACGTTAAAAGCCGGGTGCGCGCCCAGGCAGAAATCTATCGGCTGGTCGTCCATGTTCATGACCGTGTACCGGATGGTCAGCCCCTCGGGCTTCAGCTCATAAGAAAGGCTCAGGCTGAATTTGTAGGGATAGGCCTTGAGGGTTTCCTCGTTGTAGGTGTAGTTGAAAATCGCCATGCTCTCAGACTGATAAGTGACCTTGAACTCCGCGTCCCGGCAGAAACCGTGCTTGGGAAGATGGTATTCCTTCCCGTGGAAGGTGGTCCGGCCCTCCCGCAGCTCCCCAACAACGGGGAAGAGCACAGGGGAGGATTTGCCCCAGTACTTGGGATCCCGCTGCCAGATGTACTCGGTGTTGAAGGCGTCCCGGAGGGAGCGGAGCTCCGCGCCCCTGGATTCAATCTGGGCCATGTTGGAGCCTGTTTTCAGAGTGATCAGCATATGATGCCATCTCCTTTTCTGTTTCTGCCTGCTATACGGTCAGCCGTTCCCGGACAGCCGCGAATTTTGCCTCGCCGATTCCCTTGACCTCCATGATCTCCTCGATCCGGGAGAAGCCGCCATACTGGGCCCGATAGTCCAGAATCCGCTGGCCCAGCACCTCCCCGATGCCCTTCAGGGTGCAGAGCTCCTCCAGGGAAGCGGTGTTCAGGTTGACCGTCCCATTGTCCTCTGCACGGAAGTCCTCCTCCCGGACGGAGGGCGGCGGCTCTTCCGGGAGAGGCTCCCCTGTCCAGGGCTCATCCTCTAAAGGAACGTAGATTTTCCGGAGCGGCTCCTCCCGGGGAACGGACGGTTCCGGCGGGGCCGGTGCCGGATCCGGAGGAGGGGCGGCCTCCGGGGATGCAGTCTCCGGCTGGGCGGGAGCGGATTCCTCCCAGAGGATGTAGGCGGCGGGCGCGGCCACGTCGGCCCGATCCTCTATCATCAGCAGGCAGATGAACAGGGAAAGGGCGGCAAACATCAGGGTCAGGACTGCGGCCGGGGCGGAAGGACCGGTTTTCGGCTTCATAAGCGGCTCCTTTCCCACGCCGTCTGTACGGAGCAAAGGACGTTTCCTATATACTTTATTGTATCCGCATTTCCTGAAAAAAGCAATCCCGTTTTGCCAATGCTATAAACATAAGGAAAAGAAAAATTCCCGGCATGCTGCGGAACCTTTGGGCAGACAGCTCAGGATTGCATTCAGCGGCCCGTGGGGGTATAATGGTGGAGCGAAGGGGCGGCGCGTTCCGTTCCGCTGCTCTATGATGTATTGAAAGGAGTTTGCCATGCCTTCGGTTTCGCTGCTGATAAAGCCTGCGTCCTCCAGCTGCAATATGCGGTGCCGCTACTGTTTTTACGCCGATGTGGCCAGCCGCCGGGAAATTGCCAATTATGGGATCATGTCCCCCGAAAACTTGGAAATCATTGTCCGGAAGGTGCTGGAATATGCCGACGGGGAGGCCAATTTCGGTTTTCAAGGCGGAGAACCCACCCTGGCCGGGCTGGATTTCTTCCGGCATCTGACAGCGCTTCAGAAAAAGTACAATACCCGCGGTACGGTTATCCACAACGCGTTGCAGACCAACGGCCTTGCCATCAATGAGGACTGGGCCAGGTTTCTCCACGACCATCACTTTCTGGTGGGGCTCTCCCTGGACGGGAACAAGGAGATCCACGACAAATACCGTCTGGATTCCGCCGGGGAGGGCACCTTTGACCGGGTGCTTGCCGCCGCGAAGCTGATGGATCGCTTCCAGGTGGAGTACAACATCCTTTCCACCGTGAATCTGGACGTGGCAAAGAACATTGATCGGATCTACTACTTTTTCAAAAAGCAGCGGTTCCGCTACCTCCAGTTTATCCCCTGTCTGGACGAGCTCAACGGGGAGCCCCGGGAATACTCCCTGACCCCGGAGGCCTATGGAGAGTTTCTGATCCGGCTGTTCCGGCTCTGGTATGTGGATCTCTCCAGCGGCAGGCCTGTAAGCGTCCGGTACTTTGACAATCTGCTGATGATGCTGGGGGGATACCCGCCGGAGAGCTGCGGCATGGCTGGGGTCTGCGGCAGCTATTATATGATCGAGGCGGACGGGAGCGCCTATCCCTGCGATTTTTACGTAACGGACGAGTGGCGGATCGGGAACATACTCACAGACGGCCTGGAGGAGATGCGCCACTCGGAAACTGCCCGGCAGTTTCTGGAGGCGTCCCGCCCGGTAGCGGAGGAATGCCGGAGCTGCCCTTATTACCGGCTCTGCCGGGGAGGCTGCCGCAGAAACCGGGAACCGCTGATTCCCGGCGGGAACAATCTGAACAAGCTCTGTCCGGCCTTCCGGGCATTTTTCGAGTACGCTCTCCCCGACCTGGAGAAAGCCGCACGCCGCTTCCTTCCCGGAAGAGGCTGAGAGCAGCTCCGGCTCTGCGGTGCGTCGTTTCACGACGCACCTAGGAATTCGGCTTCGCCGAATTCTGAAATGCGCCGCTGGCGGCGCATCGGGGAGGGATTCCCCTTGGATTCCCATTATTTGAAAGGGCTTTTTAAGGGCGGAAAGGGTTGGGGGGTCAAGTCTGTAGAGACTTCCTTCCTCATGCCACACAGACAGTCTGATTCCCGCAGGACGCTTTTTTCGTAAAGAAAAAAGCGTCCTGCGGGGTAGTTCCTGCGGCGCACCAGGATTCTTGTACAGACGGGGATAGATCATCCGATCGGTATGTGCAGGTGGGGTATTCTGTGCCCATGAGGGAATCCTTCCACCACCGTCGTCCCGTTGGTCCGACGGCGGTTCCCTCTCCCATACGTTCCTTCGGAACGTATAACAAGGGAGGCAAGTCAACTCTGTGCGTTATTAAAGACGCATTCTGCGAAGTTAAGAGGATGAGCTGCTCTTAACTATGCACCAAGCGTCTATCAACGTAGAAAGTTGGCTCAGCCCGCTTGCGATTTCGCACAGACTAGGGATAAATCCTCTGTGCGTGGCACAGCGTTGCCTTTTACAGAAAGTCCCGAGCGTAACAGAACACGCTCGGGACTTTCTGCGTCGCAGTCTCTGCGCCGCACGGGGGGATGAATTTTTTCTTTACGAAAAAATGGGTAGGCGGGCGATCCTCCCTGCGGGGAGCAGCAGCGAGGCAGCGAGGCAGGAACCAAAATCCCGCCCCCATAACCCCCAAAAAAGACGGGAATCCAAGGGGACGCGTCCCCTTGGCAGGTGCTCGAGGGCAGAGCCCTCGAGGTCTTTCCCGCCTCTCCCCGGAGATTCCGAAGCAGGCTGGTTACAGCTTCTGATACAGCCGGGCGCGTTCCAGGCCCTTCCGGCAGAGGGGAGCCAGCAGACAGGCTACCACAACTGCTACAGCCGCGTTGATGCCGGACACGGTCATTTTAGGGATGCACTGCAGGCAGGCTGTGTCAAAGGGTTGCCCCAGCAGGAGCTGTTTGACCACGCTTTGCACAAAGTAGAAGACCAGGGAAAAGAGCGAACCTGCGGCGGTTCCCAGAATCATGCGGGAGAGGGACGGGGTGCGGGCGGCTCCGCCCTGGCAGATCAGGCCGCAGATAAAGGCCATCAGGAAGAATCGAACCAGCGTCAGGGGCGCGTCGGTGATGTAGACCGGATCCAGCAGATCGTAGAACATGGAGCCGATTCCAGCCGCCAGCCCGCCTCGCAGGCCGCCGAACAGCACGCCCGCCAAAAGGCAGAAGGCGTTTGCCAGCTTGATCATCACCTGGCCCGCCGGGGTGGGCACCGGTATTTTAATGAAATAGGTTACAACGAATACCACCGCCGCCATGACGCCCACCACAGACATATCATAAATGGTAAATCTGGAAGTTCCGCCGCTCCGCCGGAGAGCAAGTACAAAGACAGCCGCCCCAGCCGCCAGAACCAGAACCACAAGCCCCACCGTCAGAGTGTGCACGGAAACGCCGGGAATAAAGCTGTTCTGCTGCATAAAATCGGACATGAATACCCCTTCTTTCGCAGACCCAGGTCCCCCTTGCGCACAGGCCCGGGCCAAGAATGTTGGAGCCTTTTCAGAGTCTCTGCGCTCCCGGAAGGGCCAGACCTTGGGGGCGCCGCCCCCAAGCCTCCGCCAAGGGGATTAAATCCCCTTGGATTCCCGTGAATTTTTTTGGGGGCAGAGGCTGCGGCGCAGAACGTTTCGAGCATGCTCTGCTGGGCGCAGACTCAGTGCGGCACAGGGAGTACCCGTCACGCAGGAGGGAGCTTTTTTCTTTACGAAAAAAGCGTACTGCGTGAATCGAACTGCCTGCGTGGCAGGAGCAAAGAAGTCTGTACAGACTCAACCCCAACCTTTTCCGCCCTTAAAAAAGCCCTTAAAATAATGGGAATCCAAGGGGAATCCCTTCCCCTTGGCAGGAGCGCGAGGGCAGAGCCCTCGCGGCCTTGCCCGACCATGCGCGCAGAGATTCTGAACAGGCGCTTAGAGGATTTCGTATCCGCCGAAGGTGTGGCGCTCGGCAAGCCAGGGGAGGTTCCGTTCCAGGAGGATGCCCTCCTTGGGATCGGTTCCATAGCTGTAGGTGGCTTTGATGGTCAGCTCCAGGAAGCGGGTGGCACGCTCGATGGCGATGGCCAAGCTGTCTCCGCTGAGAATCCCGCCCACCAGGACGCTGGCGAACACGTCGCCGGTGCCCGGATAGTTCTGGGGCACATAGCTGCACACCATCCGCCAGTAGCGGTTGGCTTCCCGATCATACGCCAGGTTGTTGACGGTCATGTCAGCCAGCTCCACCCCGGTGACCACCACCTGGGAGGGCCCCAGCTCCGACAGGCGCGCCAGGCAGCTCTTGGCCTCCCCATGGGTCAGCGGGGCCGGGTTGTACTCCTGCCGGAGCAGAATGTACATTTCAGTCTTGTTCGGGGTAATCAGATCCGCCCTGCGCACCAGCTCCACCACCTCGGCGCACATTTCCGGCGTGTAGGTCCGGTAGGGACGGCCGCTGTCGCCCATGACCGGATCCACCACCGCCAGCGCCCTGGGATAGGCGCTCAGAAACTCCAGGCAGTGGCCGATCTGCGCCCTGCTCCCGAGAAAGCCAGTATAGACACAGTCAAAGTCCAGGCCGATCCGCTGGTAATGGGCGAGGGTCTGGGGAATAAAGTCCGTCAGATCCTCCATGGCCACCTGCCCAAAGCCTCCCGTATGGGTGGAAAGCACCGCCGTCGGTACGGCTACGGGCTGGAGCCCCATCACCGACAGCACCGGCGCAATCACCGCCAGGGAGCATCTCCCATAGCCGGACAGATCGTGAATGGCCGCAACGCTTTTGATTCGATTGCCCAAAACAGTCCCTCCCAGAGAACACCGCCGGGGATGAGAAATCCTGCTGCTCACAGTATAAGCCCGCCCCGCCCCTTTTGTAAAAGCCGGAAAAGGCAGGGTCCGCCCGTTCCGGTTTGGATGAAAGCATCAAATTTTCCGTTCCTATTCTAACACAATCCGGCGCGATCTCCATGGGTTTTCCACCGAAAAGGACCGGCGCTGTTCATTTTTGGCAGTTTGTATATCCGCTCCCGCTGTTTCACCAGGATATCTGGCAAATCCGTAGATTCTGAAGGGCAAGGCCGCGAGACGCTGTCTCGCGTCTCTGCGGTGCGTCGTTTCACGACGCACCTAGGAATTCGGCTTCGCCGAATTCTGAGATGCGCCGCCAGCGGCGCATGGGGGAGGGATTCCCCTTGGATTCCCATCTTTTTTAAG
>JAAVZY010000037.1 GCA_022791945.1 Oscillospiraceae bacterium
CAGGATATCTTCCAGCTTGTGCCGCTTATTTCCCCATTGCCTTCTTGGATCTGTCACTCCGTTTAGCCTTTTTACCAGTTTTTCTATTCTCATATGCCTATTTTATCACTTCTTCGTAGAATTGTAAATGCTGTTACCCTGCGGGAGCTTTTGGTGTGTCAGAGTGGGGGAAGACCTCGAGGGCTCTGCCCTCGAGGTCTTTCCCTTCGGCCACGCAGAGCTCCCCCGCAGCTCAGTCGCCGAAGCCGATGCCCATTTCCTTTGCGGCCTGGACGGTGCCGCAGTCCGGCGGGACCAGCTTGAGCTTGCCCGCCACCTCCGACAGGGGGACCGGGACGATCTGGCCGTTCTGGAGCGCCACCATACAGCCGAATTTCTTCTCGGCAATCAGCCGGGCCGCGCCTGCTCCGAAGCGGGTGGCCAGCACTCGGTCATAGGCGCAGGGGCTCCCGCCTCTCTGGAAGTGGCCGGGAACCGTGACGCGGATTTCCTGCCCCAGCTTCTCCCCCAGCTCCCGGGAAACCCGATAGGCAATGGAGGGATCCTTCATCTCCGCCCGGGCGGCCTTGAACTCCTTCTTGGAGAGCTTGGCCTCCTGCCTGGAGATGGCGCCCTCGGCCACCGCCAGGATAGAGAACCGCTTCCCGGCCCTTTCCCGCCGCTGGATGCACCGGGCTGTCTTGTCGATGTCGTAGGGGATTTCCGGGAGCAGGATCACGTCCGCACCCCCCGCAATGCCGGCGTGGAGGGTCAGCCAGCCTACCTTGTGGCCCATGATCTCCACCAGGAACACCCGGCCATGGGAGGTAGCGGTGGTGTGGATGCAGTCCAGCACATAGGTGGCCAGCTCCACGGCGCTCTGGAAGCCGAAGGTCATGTCCGTGCCCCAGAGATCATTGTCGATGGTCTTGGGGAGAGAGACTACGTTCAGCCCCTCCTCGCTGAGGAGGTTAGCGGTTTTGTGGGTGCCGTTGCCCCCCAGGACAACGAGGCAGTCCAGCTTCCACTTTTTGTAATGGTCCTTCATCTGCTTGACCTTGTCCACGCTGTTCTCGTCCACTACACGCATGAGCTTGAAGGGCTGGCGGGAGGTGCCCAGGATGGTGCCGCCCAGGGTCAGGATGCCGGAGAACTCCTCCTGGCCGATGGAACGCGCCTCGCCCTCGATCAGGCCCCGGTACCCGTCCTGAATGCCCAGGATCTCCACATCCTTGCCAAACTCCCCGTAGAGGCCCTTGGCAACGCCCCGAATGGCGGCGTTCAAGCCCTGGCAGTCTCCGCCGCTGGTCAAAATACCCACTCTCAACATAAAAATCTCTCCTTTCCCCCACTCATTCCCACCAATCACCGCTCCCCTGCAAGGGCAAGGTCTTCGAAGGCTCCGCCTCCGAGCCTCCGCCAAGGGGGCGCACCCCCTTGGATGCCCATTACAGGTTTGAGGGGAGGGACGCCGCCGCGCACAGCACGCCGATTGGTATTGGGATAGCGGCGGCGTCCCTCCCCTCAAACCTGCGACGAGAATCCAAGGAGACGCGTCTCCTTGGCAGAGGTTTGGGGACGGAGTCCCCAAGGTCCTGCCCTTACAGGAAAGCAGTTACTGGCGGGAGCGGACGGGGTCCTCTGGTTTTTGGCGCACCAGTTCCACTGGGCGGCCTTCGGTCAGCTTGTCGATCTCCTTTGCCGCTGCCGCGGCGCGATCCGCAAAGACGCGGTGGCAGTTGACTGCCGCCTTTCCCCGGCGGCTGGCCTGCTGATAGGTTCCGTCAGGCCGCATATACCGGGCGTTCCAGTTGTCGCTGAGCAGCAGCTCCAAAACCTCTTCTACCCGTGCCCGCAGGGATTCGTCCTCCACGGGGAACACCAGCTCCACCCGGCGGTCCAGGTTCCGCTGCATCCAGTCCGCGCTCCCCAGGAACAGCTTGGGATCGCCTCCGTTCTCGAACCGGAAAATCCGGCTGTGCTCCAGCAGCTGGCCTACCACGCTCACCACTGTGATATTCTCGCTGATTCCCGGCACGCCCGCAATCAGGCAGCAGATCCCCCGCACCACCAGCTTCACCGGCACACCCGCCTGGGAGGCCTGGTACAGCAGCCGGATGATCCTGGGATCCACCAGGGAATTCACCTTGGCCGTAATGCCGCAGGGCAGACCCCTTCCCCCGTTCTCAATCTCCCGCAGGATCCGCTTTTCCATAAAGTCCCGCAGGCCGTGGGGCGCAACCGCGAATTTGTGATACTCCGGCGGGCGGGAATACCCCGTGAGCACATTGAACAGGGAGGACGCGTCCGCCCCGTACAGCTCCCGGCAGGTAAACAGGCCGATATCCGTATAAATCTTGGCGGTGGACTCGTTGTAGTTGCCTGTGCCCAGGTGGAGATACCGGCGGATGCCGTCCTCCTCCTGGCGGACCACCAGGGCAATCTTGCAGTGGGTTTTCAGCCCCGCCAGGCCGTAGACCACATGGCAGCCCGCCTCCTCCAGGAGCTTTGCCCACTGGATATTGTTCTCCTCGTCAAACCGGGCCTTCAGCTCCACCAGCACCGTTACCTGCTTGCCGTTCTCCGCCGCCCGGATCAGGGAGGCGATGATGGGGGAATGGCCGCTAACCCGGTAGAGGGTCTGCTTGATGGCCAGGACGTTCTCGTCCTCCGCCGCCCGGCGGATAAACTCCAGCACGCTGTCAAAGCTCTCGTAGGGGTGATGCACCAGCCGGTCCCGCTCCCGGATGGCCGCGAAGATGTCCGGCTCCCCCCGGAAGGCCGCGGGCGGGGACACCGGACGCACCGGCTGAAAGCACAGCTCCCCGAAGCCCGGCAGAGAGGCGAACTTTGAAAAGAAGGTCAGATCGATGGGCCCGGAAACCGGGAAGACGTCCTCTTTTTTCAGGCGGAGCATCTCGGTCAGGAATTTCCGCAAAGCGGGATCGCATTTTTGCAGCAGCTCCAGCCGCACCGGACGGCCCCGCTTCCGCTTTTTGATGGAGCGTTCAATCTCCACCATGAGATCCTCCGCTTCCTCGTCAATCTCCAGATCCGCGTTGCGGGTGATTCGGAAAACGCAGCTGGTGCGGATTTCGTACAGCTCAAACAGCTCGCTGAGGTGGGCGGTGATCACGTCCTCCAGGAGGGCGAAGGCCCGGCCCTCCTGGGCGGGGATCTCCAGGAACCGGGAGAGCAGGGAGGGCACCTGCACCACCGCGAAATGCTCCTCGGCCTTTCCGTCCGCTCCCTCATCCGGCCCGCCCTCCAGGCGCAGGGCGATATTCAGGCTCTTGTTTGCCAGCTTGGGAAAGGGGCGGCTGGTATCCACCGCCAGCGGGGTAAGGACGGGAGAGAGCACCCGTTCAAAGTATTCCCGGATGAACCGTTTCTGAGCCGCGTCCCACTGCTCCGGCTCCAGGAAAGCGATGCTGTTCCGTTTCAGCATCGGCTCAATGGAGCGGTGCAGGCAGGAGTACTGGCGATCCACAAAGACGCGGATTTTCTCCGTGAGCTGGGCAAGGAGCTTCTCCGGGGTCAGGCCGGACACGTCCGGGGTGGTATAGCCGGAGTTGACCTGGGCTTTGACCCCTGCCACCCGCACCATGAAGAATTCATCCAGGTTGGAGGCAGTGATCGCCAGGAACCGCAGCCGCTCCATCAAGGGATTCTCCCGGTCGATGGCTTCCTCCAGCACCCGCAGATTGAAATCCATCCAGCTCAGCTCCCGATTTAGAATCGGCGCTTTCTCTGCTGCTTCAGTCATGTGAAACCTTCCTTTCCCTGTTGTAGTTTCTGCGCCGGGAACAGACCTCGAGGGCTCTGCCCTCGAGCTCCTGCCAAGGGGATTAAATCCCCTTGGAACCCGTAATTTTTAAGGGCTTTTTTAGGGGCGGAAAAGGGGTGGAGTTGAGTCTGTACAGACTTCCCTCTCCCTGCCTTACAATCAGTCTGATTCCCGCAGTACGCTTTTTTCGTAAAGAAAAAAGCTCCCTCCTGCGTGCGGGGGATTTCCCGTCCCGCACCGAGTTCCCTGTGCAAACGAGGATCGATCTTCCGATCGGTATGTGCGGATTGGGAACTTGGTGCTCCTGAGGGAATCCTTCCACCGCCGTCGTCCCGCTGGTCCGACGGCGGGCGATCGACCACGAAGGGAGCAGCTGCGAGGCAGGGAGTAAAAAGTCTGTACAGACTTGGACCCCACCCCCTCCACGCCCTTAAAAAGGCGGGAATCCAAGGGGAATCCCTTCCCGATGCGCCGCTGGCGGCGCATCTCAGAATTCGGCGAAGCCGAATTCCTAGGTGCGTCGTGAAACGACGCACCGCAGAGCCGCGAGACAGCGTCTCGCGGCCTTGCCCTTAAAGCTCTGCCCCCCTCTTGGGGTGATTGATCAGGCTCGCTAGGTATCCTGCGCCGAAGCCGTTGTCGATGTTCACCACGCTGACGCCGCTTGCGCAGGAATTCAGCATGGACAGCAGGGCCGAAAGCCCGCCGAAGTTGGCCCCATAGCCCACGCTGGTGGGGACGGCAATCACCGGACAGTCCGCCAGCCCGCCAATCACGCTGGCCAGCGCGCCCTCCATCCCTGCCACGGCGACGATGGCGCTTGCGTCCATGACTGTTTCCATCCGGGAAAGCAGCCGGTGAAGCCCGGCCACGCCCACGTCATAGAGCCGTTCCACCCGGTTGCCCAGGGTTTCGGCTGTCACAGCGGCTTCCTCCGCCACGGGGATGTCGCTGGTGCCTCCGGTAGCGACTACAATCCTGCCCCGGCCGGTGATCTCCGGCTGGGGGCCGGCCACGCCGATCCGGGCCTCGGGATAGTAGCGGAGGGGCTGTCCCAGCTCCTCCACCGCCTGGCAGTGCTCCGGCGTCAGCCGGGTAACCAGCACATTCCGCTCCCCGCGCTCCAGCATGGTACGCAGAATCCCGGCAATCTGCGCCGGGGTTTTTCCGGCTCCGTAGATCACCTCCGGGATTCCCTGGCGGAGCCCCCGATGATGATCCACCTTGGCATAGCCCAAATCCTCAAAGGGGCTCAGCTTCAGCCGGGAGACTGCCTCCTCCGGGGAAAGGCCTCCGGCCTCTACCTGCCGCAGCAGCTCCAGCGCCTGTTCCTGGTTCATGGCAGCACCTCCCCATGCCCTGTCTCTCTGGGCCGGAGATCCAGCAGGACCTCCCCATAGCCCATTTCTCTTAAGGACTGCTCCAGCTCTGCCCGGCATTCCAGGGCCCGGGCCAGCTGTCCGGCAGGCAGCTGAAGCCGGGCGGCGCCGTGGAAGTACCGCAGCCGGAAATCCCAAAAGCCCATCCGCTCCAGCAGTGCCTCTCCCTGTTCCGTTTGGGCCAGGAGCTGAGGGGTAATGGGGGTTCCGGCAGGGATCCGGGTGGCCAGACAGGCGTAAGCGGGCTTGCCGCTGGTAAAGAGCCCCGCCTCCCGTGAGAGCGCCCGAATCCGGGCCTTATCCAGCCCGCATTCCCGCAGGGGGGAGCGGACGCCCAGCTCCGCCAGGGCCTGCATACCGGGGCGATCGCCCTGATCGTCGGAGGCGTTGGTGCCGTCCGCAAGGAGGGAGTAGCCGTCCGCCCGCGCCAGCTCCCACAGCCGGGAGAAGATGGCGCGCTTGCAGTAGTAGCACCGTCTGGGACCGTTTTCCGCAGCTTGGGGCAGAGCGAGAACGTCCAGCTCAGCCACGGTCAGGGGAACGTCCAGCTGCCGGGCCAGCCGCTGTGCGTCCTCCAGCTCAAAGCGGGGCTGAAAGGGGGACTTGACAAAGTAAGCGTGAACGTCGCACCCTGCGGAGCGCGCGGCGTAAAGAAGGTACGCAGAATCCACCCCTCCGGAAAAAGCCAGCGCCATTTTCCGGTTCTCCGCAAAAAACTTTTCCACAGTCATCCGGCTCCTTTCCGGCGCTCTCGCCAAGGGTCAAGACCTCGAGAGCTCTGCTCTCGAGCACTCGCCAAGGGGATTAAATCCCCTTGGAACCCGTAATTTTTGGGGGTTATGGGGCAAGTCTGTACAGACCTGACCCCCACCCCTTTTCCGACCTTAAAAAGCCCTTAAAAAAGACGGGAATCCAAGGGGAATCCCTTCCCCTTGGCGGGAGCGCGAGGGCAGAGCCCTCGCGGCCTTAATCCGCCAGCTTCAGGAGGCGGTTTACCTGATGCAGCGCGTTGTCCATGGCCATGAACATGATGGTGTCGCCGCTGAAGAGCTGGGTATCGCCGCGGGGGATGATGGTTCGGCCCTGGCGGCTGATGGAGATGATAACCGCCATATTGGGGAGGCGGATTTCCGACAGGCGTTTCCCGTGGAGCTTGTAATTTTCAGGGAGCACCGCCTCGTTAATAGAGGCCTCCCCGTGGTTGATGGCCACCAGCTTTTTGATGTTCGCTGTGTCTACCTCGTGCTCCAGCAGGCGGACGATGTTGTCCGTGCTGCTGATGGTAATGTCAATGCCCAGCTGCTTCATGGCCTCCGCGTTTTTTGGATTGTTCACCTTTGCGATGGTCTTTTGCACGTTGAACATCCGCTTGGCCAGCTGACAGCTGATCAGATTATTCTCGTCCTGGCCAGTGACGCTGATCAGCGCGTCGCAGCCGGCCACCCCCGCCTTCTCCAGGGCGCCCACCGTGGTTCCGTCCCCGCAGATAACCGGAACATCCAGACTGTTCGCCAGAAACGCGCAGGTCGCCTTGGAGCTCTCCACCATGGAGGGCCGGTAGCCATGCTCCAGCAGGGTCTTGGTCAGGTAATAGCCAACCTTTCCGCCGCCTACCACCACTATATTCATCTCTGCTCTCCCGTTCCTTTCCCTTAGAGCCTATTCAAGATCTCTGGGCAGAGCGCTCGAAAGGCGATTTTCCCGCACAGACAGCGTCAAAAATGCTCGGAATCCACAAAGGATTCCTCCGCTTTTTTCCTTGCTGTGCAGAAAAATCCCCTTCCATTCGCCCCACCCCGAGATCTTGAATAGGCTCTTAATCCACCAGATTGGTGATGATCACCTTGTCTCCCTGGGAGAGACGGAGCCGCTGGCCCCGGTACAGCTCAATGGAATGATCCTGGTGAACAACGCCATATACCATCTGGCTGGGGGACAGCTCCAGATCCTCTGCCAGGGCCCCGTCCAGAGACTTGGGCACCTCCTCGGTGGCAAAGGAAATCGTGTGGGAATTGATATTCACAGACCTGGGCCTGTCCCGCTCGATCAGGGTGGAATACACCGCCGACACGGTCAGATTGGTGGGACAGACCGTATGAAGCCCCAAATGGGAAAAAACCTCCTCGCGCTCCGGATCATAAATCCGGGCCAGAACGGTATCCACATGAAAAATGCTGTGGGCAAGCTCGCTGACCATAATATTGGTGTTATCGTCCGAGCTGACCGCCGCCAGGGCGTCGCAATTGGCGATGCCCGCCCGGCGGAGCACATCCTGATCAATGGGAATGCCGCAGGTCTTGAAGCCCTCGTAATCCTCCGCCAAGGCGTCCAGGTGCTCCTCGGAGCGATCCACTACGGACACGTCATGCCCCTCCCGGCTGAGCAGCTCAGCCAGCCGGGCCCCCACCTTGCCGCAGCCAACCACCAGAATATTCATTTCAGATGCGACTCCTTTCCGCCTCAGACATTGAAGCGGAACAGAACCACATCCCCGTCCCGCATTACATAATCCTTGCCCTCCAGGCG
This sequence comes from Oscillospiraceae bacterium, assembly GCA_022791945.1. Taxonomy (GTDB): domain Bacteria; phylum Bacillota; class Clostridia; order Oscillospirales; family Ruminococcaceae; genus Paludihabitans. Next base: position 7,672 of record JAAVZY010000037.1, read on the forward strand.
GAGCAGGCCCTTCTCGCGGGCGGCGGCCATGGAGCCGCTGGCCTCCAGATCCGAGAAGGCGATCACCTCCGCCCGGATGAAGCCCCGCTCAAAATCCGTGTGGATTTTTCCCGCAGCCTGGGGCGCTTTGGTGCCCTTGGTGATGGTCCAGGCCCGGCACTCGTCAGAGCCGGAGGTCAGGAAGGAGATCAGCCCAAGGAGGGAATAGCCTTCCTTAATAATCCGGTTCAGGCCGGATTCCTCCAGATGCAGCTCCTCCAGGAACAGCGCCCGGTCCTCCTGGGGCATGCCGGCGATTTCCGCCTCGATTTTGGCGCAGATGGGGAACACCCCCGCATGCTCCTCCTCCGCGATGGCCAGCACCTCCTGGTAGAAGGGGTTTTCCTCCACCCTTCCGCCGGTGAAATCGGCCTCGCTCAGGTTGGCGGCATAGATTACCGGCTTATTGGACAGCAGCTGGAAGCCCCGGACCAGAGCCGCCTCCTCCGGGGAGAGCTCCACGGAGCGGGCGGATTTCCCAGCCTCCAGGGCCTCCTTGATCCGGAGCTCCACGTCCAGCTCGGCCTGATATTTCTTATCGGATTTCAGCAGCTTGCTGGTCTTATCGATCCGGCGCTCCAGAAGCTCCAAATCCGCAAAGATCAGCTCCAGATTGATGGTTTCCACGTCCCGCCTGGGGCCGATGGAACCGTCCACGTGGACGATGGCGCCGTCCTCAAAGCAGCGCACCACGTGTACAATGGCGTCCACCTCCCGGATGTCCGCCAGAAATTTATTGCCCAGCCCCTCTCCCTTGGAGGCGCCCCGCACCAGCCCGGCAATGTCCACGAATTCCAGCACGGCGGGGGTGAATTTGGCCGGATGGTACATCTCGTTGAGCTTATCCAGGCGCTCGTCCGGAACGGATACCACGCCCACGTTGGGCTCAATGGTGCAGAAGGGATAGTTGGCGCTTTCCGCGCCCGCATTGGTCAGGGCGTTGAACAGGGTGCTTTTCCCCACATTCGGCAGGCCCACCATTCCTAATTTCATAATCTGATCCAGTCCTTTCCACCCGGGCGTTTCCCCCGGAGGCATTGCCGGAACCTCCCGGCGTATCCGTCATTATACACCATTGCCCGCTTTTGCGCAAGGGGGTATGAAGGCAGGGCCAGAGAGGCCCCGGGGCTTTCAGATTCCTCTTGCCAAACGGGCCGGAATGCGGTATTCTTAAAGGGTATACACAGGGAGAGGGCCCGCCCGTACCGGCCCGCCCAACGAAAGGAAGGATTGCCATGGCAAAGCTGCTGTCCCTGGCGGACGCCCGGAGCCGGATTTCCTCCGGCGGCTGCGATCGGGACATCGCCCGCTATTATGCCTGCGGCCCCGAGCGTCCCGAACAGCAGGCGCATTACAGAAACCGCTTCCTGACTGCCATTGCCCGCTTTCAGGAGATCTACGGCGGCACAGCGGCGCGGGAGATCGCCATCTTCAGCGCCCCCGGACGGACCGAGGTGGGCGGCAACCACACAGACCATCAGCGGGGCCGGGTACTGGCGGCCAGCGTCAATCTGGACGTGATCGCCGTTGTCTCCCCCCGGCAGGACACCACCATCCGGGTCCAGTCCGAGGGCTACCCGGAGGACGTTCTGGACGCCGCCGACACCGCTCCCCGCCCGGAGGAGGCGGGAACCTCCCTGGCGCTCATCCGGGGCATCTGCGCCCGTTTTGAGCAGCTGGGCTATCACCCGGGCGGCTTTGACGCCTACACCACCTCCGACGTGCTCTCCGGCTCCGGGCTGTCCTCCTCCGCAGCCTTCGAGGTGCTGATCGGAACCCTGATCAACGGCCTGTTCTGCGAGGGAAAGGAATCCCCCCTGCGGATTGCCCAGATCGGCAAATACGCGGAAAACGTCTACTTTGACAAGCCCTCCGGCCTGATGGATCAGACCGCCTCCAGCGTGGGCGGACTGGTGATGATCGACTTTGCGGATCTGGAGAACCCCCTGGTGCGGCAGGTGGACTTTGACTTTGCGGCCTCCGGCCATGCCCTGTGCATCATTGACACCAGGGGGAGCCATGCCGACCTGACGCCCGATTATGCCGCCATTCCCTCGGAAATGCGGAAGATCGCCGCCCACTTCGGCAAGGAGGTGCTCCGGGAGGTAGACGAGCAGGACTTCTGCGCTGCGATTCCCGCCCTCCGGGAGGAAGCCAGTGATCGCGCGGTCCTGCGGGCGCTCCACTTCTACGGGGACAACCAGCGGGTGCTGCATGAGGCAGAAGCCCTGGAGCAGAGGGATTTCTCCCGCTTCAAGGAGCTGATCCTGGAATCCGGCCGCTCCTCCTTCTGCTATCTGCAAAACGTATACGCCCCCGCTCATCCGGAGATGCAGGGAGTGTCCCTGACCCTGGCGCTCTGCGAGCGGCTGCTGTCCTCCTGCGGGGGGGCCTGGCGGGTGCACGGCGGCGGCTTTGCGGGAACGGTGCAGGCCTTTGTCCCCAATGAGGCCCTGGAAGCCTTCTCCGCCGGCATCGAAGCGGTCCTGGGCGAAGGCTCCTGCCACGTCCTCCAGATCCGCCCCGCAGGCGGCTCCCGACTGCTGTAAGAGCCTATTTCAGAATCTCTGCGTGCGGCGAAGGGCAAGACCTCGAGGGCTCTGCCCTCGAGCTCCGCGGTGCGTCGTGAAACGACGCGCCTAGGAATTCGGTTTCGCCGAATTCTGAGATGCGCCGCTGGCGGCGCATCGTGGACGCGTCCCTTTGGAATCCCATTATTTTTAAGGGCGGAAAAGGGGTTTGGTCTGTACAGACTTCCCTCTCTCTGCCACGCAGAGGGTCTGATTCACGCAGTACGCTTTTTTCGTAAAGAAAAAAGCTCCACCCTGCGTGCGGGATACTCTCCCTGTGCCGCACCAGGCTTCTTACGCAGAACCCGCTCGGGACTTTCTGCGTCGCAGTGTCTGCGCCGCCTATGGAGCTGAATTTTTTCTTTACGAAAAAATGGGTAGGCGGGCGATCGTCCCTGCAAAAAGTACCAGCGAGGCAAGGAGTAACAAGTCTGTACAGACTTGTCCCATACCCCAAAAATTTACGGGTTCCAAGGGGATTTAATCCCCTTGGCGGAGCTCGAGGCAGAGCCTCGAGGTCTTGTCCCGGCAAGCAATATAGAAAGGATGGCCCACATGGCTGAACTGAGATGGCACCCACTGACCAAGGACTGGATTATGATTGCCTCCAACCGGCAGAACCGGCCCCAGATGCCCAAGGACTGGTGTCCCTTCTGCCCCGGCTCCGGAAATGTGCCGGATGACTATGAGGTGTTCAAATACGACAACGATTTCCCCGCCCTCTCTCAAAACCCGCCGGAGCCGGACGACGTGTCCAATGACTTTTTTAAAACCGCGCCCTCCTATGGCAAGTGCGAGGTGATCCTCTACTCCCCGGGCCACACGGTTACCCTGCCGGAGCTCTCCGACGAGCATATGAAAAAGCTGGTGGATCTCTGGTGTGAGCGCTTTGAGGCCATGCGCGCGGACGAACAGATCAAGTATGTGTTCCCCTTTGAAAACCGGGGGGACGTGGTGGGCGTTACCATGCCCCATCCCCACGGGCAGATGTACGGCTACTCCTTCATTCCCAAGAAGCTCCAGCTGGAGACGGAATCCGCACAGGAGCATCTGGAGCAGACCGGCAGGTGCCTTTTCTGCGATATGCTGGAGCAGGAGCTTGCGGACGGGCGGCGGATCATCTTCCGCAACGACCACTTTACCGTGTTCCTGCCCTTCTACTGCGAATATCCCTACGGGGTTTACATCTTCCCCAACCGGCACGTCCCCTATATGACGGATCTTTCCCAGGAGGAAAAGGTTTCCCTGGGGCTCGCCATCCGGGACACCGCCGGTATGCTGGACGCCCTCTTTGACTACCGGTTCCCCTATATGATGTGCATGCACAACGCCCCTGTAAACGGGCGGGACTATTCCAAGGATTTCCACTTCCACATTGAGTTTTTCCCGCCCATGCGGAGCGCGGAGAAGCAGAAGTTCAACGCCTCCAGCGAGACTGGCGCCTGGGCCCACTGCAATCCCACCTGCCCGGAGGAAACCAGCAAGGAGCTCCGGGCCGCCTATGAGAAATACAAATCAAAAAAGACCTCGAGGGCGCTGCCCAAGGGTTAAAGCCGCAGGCTTTGACCCTTCGAGCCTCTGCCAAGGGGATTAAATCCCCTTGGCAGAGGCTCGGGGACAGCGTCCACAAGGTCTTGCCCTTTGTTCACCCGGAGATTTTGAACAGTCTCTAAGATATACAAGCGGAAAGGAAGGAACCCTTATTATGAAAATCCTGGTCACTGGCGGCGCTGGCTACATCGGCTCCCACACCTGCGTGGAGCTGCTGAACTCCGGCTATGAAATTGTTGTTATGGACAACTACTGCAACTCCTCCCCGGCCTCTCTGGAAATCGTAAAGCAGCTCACCGGGAAGGATTTCCCCATCTATGAGTGCGATATGCTGGACGCGCCCGCCTTTGAGAAGATCTTCGCTGAGCATCAGCTGGACGCGGTGATCCACTTCGCCGGCCTGAAGGCCGTGGGCGAGAGCGTTGCCAAACCCCTGGAGTACTATAACAACAACCTGACCGGCACGCTGAACCTGCTGTTCCTGATGCGCAAGTACAAGGTGAAGAAACTGGTGTTCAGCTCCTCCGCCACCGTATACGGCATGAACAACCAGCCACCCTTCCATGAGCAGATGCCTCTGTCCACCACCAATCCCTACGGGGCGACCAAGCTGATGATTGAGGATATGCTTCGGGATCTCTGCAAGGCGGAGCCGGACTGGAGCGTAGCCCTGCTCCGGTACTTCAATCCCGTGGGCGCCCATGAGAGCGGCCTGCTGGGCGAGGATCCCGCCGGAATCCCCAACAATCTGATGCCCTATATCGCCCGGGTAGCCGCCGGAAAGCTGGAGTGCCTGAGCGTGTACGGAGACGACTATCCCACCCCCGACGGCACCGGCGTGCGGGACTATCTCCACGTGTGCGATCTGGCGGAGGGCCATGTGAAGGCTCTGGAAAGGCTGCCGGAGATTCACGGCGCGGAGGCCTACAACCTGGGCACCGGCCAGGGCTACTCCGTGCTGGACATGGTTCATGCCTTCGAGAAGGCCAGCGGCCGGAAGGTGAACTATCAGATCGCCCCCCGCCGTCCCGGCGACATTGCCGAGTGCTACGCAGACGCTTCCAAGGCCAAGCGTGAGCTTGGCTGGGAGGCCCGCCGCGGCATCGATGATATGTGCCGTGATGGCTGGAACTTCGTCAAGAATAAATAATCCCCCTCCAGCCGCCGCAGGCTCGTCCTGCGGCGGCTGATAGCCGAAGAGGGTATCTGCGTGGGGAAAAGACCTCGAGGGCTCTGCCCTCGAGCTCCGCGGTGCGTCGTGAAACGACGCACCTAGGAATTCGGCTTCGCCGAATTCTGAGATGCGCCGCTGGCGGCGCATCGTGGACGCGTCCCCTTGGATTCCCATCTTTTTAAGGGCGTAGAGGGGGTGGGGGTTTAAAGTCTGTACAGACTTCTTACTCCCTGCCTCGCTGGCATTTCCTTCGCGGTCGATCGCCCGCCTACCCATTTTTTCGTAAAGAAAAAATTCATCCCCACAGGCGGCGCAGCACCTGCGACGCAGAAAGTCCCGAGCGTGTTCTGTTACGCTCATGCTTTCTGCGGGGAGGGGCTTGGGCGGCACGCACGGTATCCCTGCCATGCCCCCGACGTTCCTTCGGAACGTATGAGAGAGGGGACCGCCGTCGGACCGGAGGGACGACGGTGGTGGAAGGATTCCCTCGGTGGCACAGAGCACCCCATCCGCACATACCGCTCGGAAGATCTGGCTCAGTTTGTACAGAGACCCTATGCGCCGCAGGAAGTCCCCCGCACGCAGGAGGGAGCTTTTTTCTTTACGAAAAAAGCGTATTGCGGGAATCAGACTATCTGCGTGGCAGGAGGCCGGAAGTCTGTACAGACTTACCCCTCCTTTTCCCGCCCTTAAAAAAGCCCTTCAAAATAATGGGAATCCAAGGGGAATCCCTTCCCCTTGGCGAGAGCGCGAGAGCAGAGCTCTCGCGACCTTGCGGCCTCCGCTGGGAGGCTTAATGAAACCGCCGCTTTCCGGAGCGGAGCAGGAGGATTGACAGATGGAAAACATCGCCAGCGCGAAAGCGGTGAAGGAGCTTTGCGAACGCTATGGGTTCGCTTTTTCGAAATCCCTGGGGCAGAACTTTCTGATCAATCCCTCGGTGTGCCCCCGGATTGCGGAGCTGGGCGGCGCAGAGGGGGCCAACGTCCTGGAGATCGGGCCCGGCTTCGGCGTGCTCACACGGGAGCTTGCCCGCCGGGCCAGGCGGGTGCTGGCAATCGAAATCGATCAGGCCGTTCTCCCGGTGCTGGACGAAACCCTGGCCGGGCTGGATAACGTCCGGGTGCTCCACGGGGACGCCCTCAAGCTGGATCTGGCCCAGCTCCTGCGGGAGGAGTTCGGGGACGCTCCGGCGGTGGTCTGCGCCAACCTGCCCTATTATGTTACCTCGCCAATGATCATGTCCCTGCTGGAACAGCGGCTGCCGATAGAGGCGGTCACCGTGATGGTTCAGAAGGAGGCCGCACTCCGGCTCTGCGCCCAAATGGGCACAAGGGCCTGCGGCGCGGTCACTGCCGCGGTGCGCTATTACAGTGAGCCCCGGATCCTGTTCCAAGTCTCCCGGGGGAGCTTCCTGCCCCCGCCCAAGGTGGATTCCTGCGTGATCCGGCTGGATCTCCGGAAGGAGCCGGGCCCTCAGGCGGCGGATGAAGCCCTTCTGTTCCGGCTGATCCGGGCGGCCTTCTCCCAGCGGCGGAAAACCCTGGCCAACCCCGTTTCCACAGGGCTTTCCCTGCCCAAGGAGACAGTGCTTGCCGCCCTTTCCGACCTGGGTCTGAGTTCCTCCGCCCGGGCGGAGGAGCTGACCCTTGCCCAGTTTGCGGCCCTCTCCGACCGCCTGGGAGGGCAGACCCATGAATAGCCTGGGCGTCTATGTTCACGTTCCCTTCTGCGCCGGAAAATGCCCCTACTGCGATTTCTACTCCCGCCCATACCGAAAGGCGGACGCGGCGGCCTATGTCAGAGCCGCCGCGCAGGATATGTCCCGCTTTCGGGATGACCGGTTCCCGGCGGACACCCTCTATTTCGGGGGCGGAACCCCCAGCCTGCTCCCGCCGGAGCTTCTGGGGGAGCTGATCGCCGCTGTCCGGGAGAGCTTCCGACTGGCTCCCAAAGCGGAAATCACGCTGGAGGCCAACCCCAACACCGTTTCCCCGGCCCGGGCAAGGCTGTGGGCGGCAATGGGGATCAACCGGCTTTCCTGCGGCCTTCAGTCCGCAGAGAGCGGGGAGCTCCAGGTCCTGGGCCGCAGGCACACGCCGGAGCAGGCCGCTCTGGCGGTTCAGGCCGCTCTGGACGCGGGAATCTCCAATATCTCCTTGGATGTCATGCTGGGCGTTCCCGGCCAGACTGCCGAAAGCCTCCGCCGCACATTGGAATTTGCCTGCGCACTGCCGCTCACCCACCTGTCCGCCTACCTGCTGAAGCCGGAGCCGGACACGCCCTATTGGGACAGTCCCCTCCTGCGGGAATGCCCGGAGGAGGAGGAGCTGGCCGGGCTGTATCTGCGCACCGCCGCCTTTCTGGAAGAGGCGGGGTTCCGGCACTATGAGATTTCGAACTTTGCCCGTCCGGGCTTTGAAAGCCGCCACAACCGGAAATACTGGCTCTGTCAGGAGTATCTGGGCTTCGGCCCGGGCGCGCATTCCTTCTTTGCGGGAAAGCGGTACGGTTATGCCCGCAGCCTGGAGGAATACATCTCCGCGCCGGGAGCGCGTCCCATTGTGACGGATGCGGAGGCGGGCGGTCTGGAGGAGCGGATCTTGCTGGGCCTGCGGCTTCGGGAGGGGATTCCGCTGTCCCTGCTTGAGCCGCTGGAGCCGGAGGCCCGGGCGGCATTTTTAAGGAAAGCCCGCCGCCTGGAAAGCGGCGGCCTGGCCCGCTTAAGCGAGCGGCTTTCCCTGACGCCGGAGGGATTTCTTGTTTCCAATGCAATCCTGGCGGATTTACTGGCAGTACTCCCGGAAGATGTAGGCACTTTGGCGAATCCTTCCTGTGATTTGTGAAAAAATTAAGGAATCTTCCATGACAGCCCTTGACAGCCGGGGTGTCATGTACTAAAATAAAATACAAAGAAAGGCAACGGATTCAGCCTGCCCCAGGGATGAGGCCCCAGCGCCTTTCTTTGTACCGCCAAAGCCATTTCCTGAGTTAACATGACTCTTTTTCATATACTACCCCCCACTTTTAGCCAGGGCTTCCCGCCCTGGCTCCTTTTTTGCGCCTGCGGCGAGTGCTCGAAGGGGAAGGCCGCGAGAGCAGAGCTCTCGCGGCCTTCCCCTTCCGCCACCCGGAGATTCAAACCGGCATGTAAGAAAAGAGCCCCGTCCAGGGGCTCTTTTCTTACATGCTGATAATATGGAGGCTGTTCAGAATTGAGCTGATCAGAATCAGCAGAATGCAGATGGGAGCGATATATCTGACCACCACTGTGTAGAGCTTTTCCCAAGAGAAGGGGGAGGAGATTTTCCACCTCGTCGGAGATGGTTTTCACCTTGATGAAATATCCCACAAAGATGCAGGTCAGCAGCGCCACGATGGGCATCAGTACACTGTTGGAAATGAAATCAAAGAAATCCAGCAGGGACATTCCCAGCGGCGCAAAGCCCGCCCAGGGCCCGAAGCCCAGGGAAGAGGGAATCCCCACCGCCAAAGCCCCCAAGGCTACCAGAGCGCAGGTCAGCTGCCGGTTCCACTTGAATTTGTCCTGGAAAATAGACACCACTGTCTCCATCAGGGAAATTGCGGAGGTCAGCGCCGCGAACAGCACCAGCAGGAAGAACAGACCGCCGAAGGCACGGCCCATGAACATCTCCTCGAAGACCTTGGGGAGGGTAATAAACATGAGCCCGGGGCCTGCGTTGATGGCTTCGGCATCTCCGCCGGAGAAGGCGAACACCGCCGGAACCACCATCAGCCCGGCCAGAAGCGCAATGCCCGTGTCGAAGATCTCCACCTGATGGACGGATTTCTCCAGATCCACATCCTTTTTCATGTAGGAGCCATAGGTGATCATAATTCCCATTGCCAGGGACATGGAGTAGAACAGCTGCCCCAGCGCCGCAAGCACCGTCATGGGGGAAAAACGGGAGAAATCCGGCACAAAGTAAAAACGGATCCCCTCCAGGGCACCCGGGAGGGTGCAGGTGTAGATCGCCGTAATAATGGAAAGGACAACCAGAATCGGCATCATAATTCTGCTGGCCTTCTCCACGCCCTTTTCCACGCCCAGCAGAACGATCACCGCTGTCAGCGCCACAAAGAGGCAGAACCAGAAAATCGGCTGGCCGGCGCTGCTGATGAAGCCCTCAAAGTATCCGTCAGCGGCGGCAGCGGCATCCTGTCCCACCGCAAAGGTGTACAGGTACTTGATGATCCATCCGCCGATGACGCAGTAGTAGGGAAAAATGATCATCGGAACCACAGAGGCCAGCTTCCCCAGGAAGCCCCAGTGCTTGTCCAGGGAGCCGTAAGCGTTGATGGCGCTCTGCTGGGTTTTGCGGCCCAAGGCAATCTCCGTCACCATCAAGGCAAAGCCGAAGGTTACCGCCAGCACAATATATACCAGCAGGAAGATGCCGCCGCCGTAGTTGGCCGCCAGATAGGGGAACCGCCAGATGTTGCCAAGCCCTACCGCCGAGCCGGCCGCCGCCAGCAGAAAACCGATTTTCCCGGAGAAGCTGCTCCGGGACTTCTGATTGTCTGATCCATTTGATGCTGCCATAATAAACTCCTTCTCCCAAAGGGCACGCAGCCTGTCTCATACTCCCAGGCGGGGCCTCCTGAAAATCTGCATTCACGGATGGGGGTGGGGATGGATGGGGTTATCCCGGTTGCGGATCTCGCTCCGCTTGATCTTGCCGCTGATGGTCTTGGGAAGCTCCGGCACAAACTCAATGATCCGGGGATACTTATAGGGAGCGGTGGACCGCTTCACGTGGTTCTGAAGCTCCTTTTTCAGCTGGTCGCTGGGCTGGTACTGGCTGGTGAGCACAATGGTCGCCTTCACCACCTGGCCCCGGATGGGATCCGGCGCTCCGGTCACCGCAACCTCCAGCACGGCAGGATGCTCCATCAGGACGCTTTCCACCTCAAAGGGCCCGATCCGGTAGCCGGAGGCCTTGATTACGTCGTCGGTGCGGCCTACGTACCAATAATAGCCGTCCTCGTCCTGATAGGCGGTATCGCCGGTGTGATAGACCCCGCCCTCCCAGGCGGCGGCGGTCCGCTCCTCGTCCCGGTAGTAGCCCTCGAACAGGCCGGTGAACTGCCCCTCCGCGGGGGGACGGATGACAATCTCGCCCACAACACCGAGCTCTACAGAATGGCAGTCCTCGTCCACAATGTCCACGTGATACATGGGGGAGGGCTTGCCCATGGAGCCGGGCCGGGGCTTCATGCCCCGGAGATTGCCCACCAGCATGCCGGATTCCGTCTGGCCGAAGCCCTCCATCAGCTCCAGACCGGTGATCTCCTTAAAGCGGTTGTAGACCTCATCGTTCAGGGCCTCGCCGGCAGTGGTCACATGCTGCACGGAGGCAAAGGCGTCCTTGTCCATCCCCTCTTTAATCAGGAAGCGGAAGATCGTGGGCGGCGCGCAGAAGGTGGTCAGCCGGTATTTGCGGATCATTTCCAGCAGATCCCCGGGAACGAACTTGTCAAAATCATATACAAACAGGCCGGCGCCTGTGAACCATTGGCCGTAGAGCTTGCCCCAGGCGGCCTTGCCCCAGCCGGTTTCCGCCACGGTCATATGGAGGCCCTTGGGATCCACGCAGTGCCACTGGCTGGCGGTGGGGACATGATAGAAGGCGTAGCGGTGGGAGTGGAGCACCATCTTGGGGTTGCCGGTGGTGCCGGAGGTGAAGTAGAGGAGCATTCCGTCAGAGACGCGGGTATCTACCCGGTCCAGCTGATCGGGAAAGCGCTCCATCTCCTGGGAAAAGTCCAGCCACCCCTCCCGCTGGCCCCGGCAGATGAATTTGGCGTCCAGCCTGCGGTTCAGCTCCTGCTCGGCCTCGTCCACGTACCCGGCGATTTCGCAGGTAGCGGTGCAGACAGCCGCAGAGATGTCCGCCGCCTGGATTCTGTATTCCACATCCTTTTTGGTGAGCAGGTTGGTGGCGGGGATGGCGATGGCGCCCAGCTTGTTCAGGGCCAGAACGGCGATCCAGAACTCATAGTGGCGTTTGAGCACCAGGAGAACCCGATCCCCGTGCCGGATCCCGTTGGCGCGGAACATGTTGGCGGCCCGGTTGGAGGCCAGAGACATATCCCGGAAGGTGAAGCAGCGCTCTTCGCCCTCTGTATTTGTCCAGACCATTGCCCGGCGCTGAGGCTCCAGCTGGGCAAAGCGATCCAGCACATCGTAGGCAAAGTTAAAGTTGTCAGGGCAGTGAATCTCAAAGCGGTTCAGCACCCCGTTTTCGTCAAAGCCCTCTGTGCAGTACTGCCGATAGAGGTTTTCCACAGTTATATTCTGGTCCATACGGTTTTCTCCGTCCTTTCCCGCTGCGTCCGCAGCCCGTTCTGGCTCTATCCTAATTTCCCCGATTCTACCATTATATACGTTTCTGCCGTGCCCTGTCAACAGGGGATCCGGTAAGTTCCTGCCCTGTCATGGGGCGGAGGGGATCCGGCCCTCTGTTTTTCATGCGGGAGGGGTTGAAAAGCGCGGGAAAAGAGGGTACAATAAAGGAAAACTCCAGCCTGAATTTCAGAGCTGCAGACATGAAAGGATGAATAAACCATGATCTTTAAAAACGGGCTCGTTCTGGACAAGAGCTTCCGGTTTGTAAAAACCGATGTGGAGATCAAGGACGGCAAGATTACCCATATCGGTGCCTGTGAGGGTACGGACGTGATTGACATCAGCGGCAAGTACCTGATTCCCGGCCTGGTAGATATCCACACCCACGGCTGCGCCGGCGCGGACGCCTGCGACGCCACCATGGAAGCGATGGACATCATGTCCGAGACGCAGGGCAAGGCCGGCATCACCTCCTTCTGCGCCACCTCCATGACCGTGCCGGAGGAGCAGATTGCCGCGATTATGTCCACGGTTAAGAAGTACCGGGAAGGCCCCCAGAAGCGCGCGCACATTATCGGCATCAACATGGAAGGCCCCTTCTTTGCCGAGAGCAAAAAGGGCGCGCAGCGGGCCGACTGCCTGCGGAATCCGGACGCCTCCTTCTTCCGCCGCATGAACGAGCTTTCCGGCGGCGTGATCAAGCTCTGCGACATGGCGCCCGAGCTGCCCGGCTCCATTGAATTCATCAAGGAGGTTCAGGAGGAGGTTGTCATCTCTATCGGCCATACTGCCGCCAACTATGAGCAGGCGATGGACGCCATTGAGAACGGCGCCTCTCATGTAACCCACCTGTACAATGCCATGAACGGCCTGACCCATCGTTCTCCCGGCGTGATCGGCGCCGCCTCCGACACCAATGTGTATGCCGAGCTCATCTGCGATGGCATCCATATTATGGGCTCTGCCATCCGGGCCGCCTTCAAGCTGATGGACGATCGGATCTGCCTGATTTCCGACTCCATGAGCGCCTGCGGAATGCCCAACGGCGAGTATGAGCTGGGCGGCCAGAAGGTGATTATGAAGGATAAGAAGGCCACCCTGGAGGATGGAACCATTGCCGGTTCTGCCACCAACCTGGCCGACTGCATGCGCAAAGCGGTGGAATTCGGCATTGAGCTGCCTGTCGCTGTCAAAGCGGCCAGCTACAACCCGGCCGCTTCCATCCATATGGAAAACCAGATCGGCTCTATCGCGGTCGGACTGGACGCGGACCTGATCGTTATGGATAAGAACCTGAACTTCGAGAAGATCTTCATCAAGGGCGTAGAGCAGGACTAATCCCCTCCCAGAGTCTGTTCGGAAGGGCAAAGCCGCGAGAGCTCTGCTCAAGGGTCAAGGCCTACGGCCTTGACCCTGTGTGCCTCTCGCCAAGGGGAAGGGATTCCCCTTGGATTCCCGTCTTTTGGGGGTGGGGGTGGGGACGGGCGCTTGCGCCCGTCCCCCTGCCTCGCTGATACTTCCTTCGTGGCCGATCGCCCGCCTACCCATTTTTTCGTAAAGAAAAAATTCAGCCCCATAGGCGGCGCAGAAACTGCGACGCAGAAAGTCCCGAGCGTGTTGTGATACGCTCGGGACTTTTTATAGGGTGAAACGCTGTGCTACGCGCGGAGGATTTATCCCAAGTCTGTGCGAAATCGCAGGCGGGCTTCTGCTACGCTCATACTCTCTGCAAGGGGCTGCTTGGCTCTACGCACGGAATCCCCCAGTCAGGGCTACCGCCTGGCGGCGGCATCCCTGTCATGCCCCGGACGTTCCGAAGGAACGTATGGGAGAGGGGACCGCGGTCGGACCAAAGGGACGACGGTGGCGGAAGGATTCTTTCATGGGCACAAATCCTCCCATCTGCACATACCGATCGGAAGCACGACCCCAGTCTGCACAGAAACCCCGATGCGGCGCAGGAAATCCCCCGCACGCAGGAGGGAGCTTTTTTCTTTACGAAAAAAGCGTACTGCGGGAATCAGACTGCCTGCGCGGCAGAAAGCCGGAAGTCTGTACAGACTTGACCCCACCCCTTTTCCGCCCTTAAAAAGCCCTTAAAAATAATGGGAATCCAAGGGGGGGCCTGGCCCCCTTGGCAGAGCGCGAGACAGCGTCTCGCGGCCTTATCCCCTCGCCGCACCCTACATGGCTCGTTCAAATTCCAGCTTCAGGCGTTTGATGATGCGTTTTTCCAGGCGGGAGATGTAGGACTGGGAAATTCCGATGCAGTCGGCCACCTCCTTCTGGGTTTTCTCCTCCTCGCCGTTCAGACCGAAACGCATTTCCATGATCTGCCGCTCCCTGGGCGGGAGGCGATTGACGCACTCCAGCAGCAGCTCCCGCTCCACCTCGGTTTCCAGCTCCTTATTGACCGCGTCCGCATCGGTGCCCAGCAGGTCGGACAGCAGCAGCTCGTTTCCGTCCCAATCCACATTCAGCGGCTCGTCAATGGACACGTCGTTCTTGGTCAGGGCGCTTTTCCGCAGGAACATCAGGATCTCATTCTCAATGCATCGGGAGGCGTAGGTAGCCAGCTTGATATTCTTGCTGGGCACAAAGGTGTTCACTGCCTTAATCAGCCCGATTGTTCCGATGGAAATCAAATCTTCAATGCCGATGCCCGTGGATTCGAACTTCTTCGCAATATACACCACCAGCCGCAGATTATGTACCACCAGGGTATCCCTAGCTTCCGGCTCGTTTTGCTCCAGCCTGGCAAAGACAAGACGCTCCTCCTCCCTGCTCAGGGGCGGGGGGAGCGTCTCCGGCCCGTTGATGTAGTGAACCGTTCCCGCTCTCCGGATTCCCGCCAACAGCCGCAGTCTCAGCAGCCAGCACTTCCAGTCCGCCAAAATGTTGATCATACCATTCCACACTCCATTGTTGATATTATGTAGCTATGCAACCAGCCCCGGGCCTATCAGGGCCTGAAACCGTCCGTCGGACAGAGAAGATCCGGTGACAGCGATCATGGCCTCCCGGGGGACTCCGTCCACCAGCAGTCCGTCCGGCCGGAAGGCGGGCAGGCAGGAGGAGCCGTTCACCGCCTCCACCGGGATCACCCGCAGCAGAAGCGCCAGCCCGGAGTCCTCCAGGCCCTGAAAGGAGAATCCGGCAGGATCCTGAAAGAAGCCTTGAATCCGTTCGGGGAGCACTGCCTGAATGGCCCGGTATTCGCAGATAAGCACCGGAAGCCCCGTAAACACGTCGCAGAGCTTATTCCCAGTATCCACGAAGCCGGTCAGGAGGGCCTGCCTTCCCCGCAGGGTAACGGTCAGCTCCGCCAGATCCTGTCTGCGGCTGCGCTTGTTCAGCAGGTATGCCGCCAGGGAGATGAGCAGGTAAGCCGCCACGGTGGAGACAGCCAGGGTCAGGGCGGAAATGTTAAAGTAGGCGACGCCGTTCCGGTAAGCCATGCCCGCCGGCGCGGCAAAGAGCCAGAGCGCCTGCATGAAGCCGGCGAACAGAAAATTGACCAGGAAGAAGCAGAGCGCGGTTTTCACAAAGGGCCGCCAGCCCTCCCGGGGGAGCCAAAAGACCGCAAAGGCCAGGCTGATCCCCATCAGCAGCTTGATGACGGTCAGCTCAAGCGGGGACAGCTCCAGCAGGATCAGCAGCGCGTAAAGCCCGCCCAGAAGGGAGCCCAAAAGCAGACGGCCCTTTCCGGGCTTCCGGCTTGTCAGCCGGGCGGTGGCCTGGAGGAGGAAGGCGGTGACAAACAGATTCAGCAGTACAAGGACATCCAGATAAATCGTCGTTGCGTCCATCCCCTTCCTCAGACAGAATTGAGTCCGTGACTATATTCTACCTTCGTCCATGGGAAAAACCGGTCACATCAGGGGCGCAAAACCTGTTTTTTTTTGCAGCTTCCAGGCGGGCTCCTGGGAGGGGAAGGCTGCGAGAGCTAAGGCCGCGAGACGCTGTCTCGCGCTCTGCCAAGGGGATCAAATCCCCTTGGCAGGAGCTCGAGGGCAGAGCCCTCGAGGTCTTCCCCGGAAAGCGCCTGTATGTGGAAAGGAGCCTGTATGCACGGCATACAGGCTCCTCGATTAATGCTCCAGCTCGAAAAGACCGGCGCAGCTGGAAAGCTGCTCAAAGCGTATGGCGGGAAAATCCTGCCGGATTTGCTCATAGACAAAATAGAATTCGTCTTCGTCCCAGAGATCTCCGCTCTCCAGACGGCACCGCTCCAGCGCCGCCTGGTCTGCGAAGGCCACGTCTCCCATAAGGAGCTTCCCTCCGCGTTCCAGCAGAGCCAGAAGCTCACGGATGAGCGCGGTCTTCTGGCCGTAGTCCAGATGATGAAGGGAATAAGTAGCAATGATAAAATCGTATTTCTGCTGTCGGAGAGGCGCGGCTATCCCCTGGGAGAAATCTCCCTGGTACAGATGCGCGGCGGGCATTTTGGCTTGGGCGGCACGGCACATGTTCTCCGAAAAATCCTGGCCCCAGACGGAGCAGCCCTGCTGATAGAGCCGGGTGGTGAGCACGCCTGTCCCGAAGCCCATATCCAGCACCCGGGCGCTGTCCTTTTCCAGTACGCGCCGGAAGATCCGGTTCAGCAGTTCCTTGTAGCCCGCAAAGGGATAGCGGTTGTCCTCGTCGGAGAGCTGAACGCTTTTGTCATAACCGTCAGCCCACAGATCGAAGCCCTTTTCGTCCAGCACTGTTAGACCCTCACCAGAGAGGCGCGGTATACCTTGCAGTCGTGGGCGGGAACGGTCACGTCCAGAAGCTCGGTGACAACGCCGGCATCCTCGCCGGTGAATACGTCCCGGAGACGGAAGCCGTAGCCGCTTCCGGCAGACAGGCCGGCGTCGTTCAGCAGGCAGCGGATGTGGCCGTCCTGGTCGCCCTTGTTGAACAGGCCGATGGCGTAATCGCCGTTGGCCAGAAGCTTAAAGGCGCAGGTGCCCTCTGCCCAGACAGGCGCCAGGAAGAAGGGGGAACGTGTCTCCGGATCCTGATTGATGGCGATGAGCTCCTTGTTGAGGAGGAGCTTCCTGCTCTCCGGAGAGAGGCCGCGCAGGTCGCAGCCCATCATCAGGGGAGAGCCGCAGAGGCACCACATGGCGAAATGGGAGCGGTATTCCGCATCGTTGCAGCCGCCGATGCCCACATTGCCCTTGCCGTACATGCCTACGATCAGCATATCCATGTCGTTGAAGCAGTTGGCTGCGCCGTAGCAGAGCTTTTCCTGCTGGCTCTCGTAGATATCCCGGAAGGAGGCAAAGTTATCCTGGATATCCCCGGTGGAGCGGTACATATTGGCGCCGGCGGAGCGCATAAAGCGGCCGCAGTCATCGGAGCCCCAGCTGCACGCGGAGAAGAGAATGTCCCGCCCGGTGGCGCGGAGGGCCATTGCCATCCGGCGGTAGAGGATCTCGCCGTTGGATTCGGCGGGCTTGTAGCAGTAATCGTATTTCAGGAAATCCACGCCCCAGTCCGCAAAGGTCTGCGCGTCCACGAACTCATGGCCGTAGCTGCCGGGGTAGTTGGCGCAGGTGCGGGTGCCGGCACAGGAGTACATGCCGAATTTCAGGCCCTTGGAGTGAACGTAATCGGCGACCGCTTTCATTCCGTTGGGGAATTTCTCCGGATCCGCTTCTATGCGGCCTTCGGCGTTCCGTTCCCGTTTGGACCAGCAGTCGTCAATGACAAGGTAGTTGTAGCCCGCCTCCAGATAGCCCTCGGAGGCCATCAGATCAGCAGTCTCGCGAATGAGCTTGTCGGAGATGTTTTCTCCAAAGGTGTTCCAGGAATTCCAGCCCATGGGAGGAGTAAGCGTTACCATTATTTATCGTCCTCACTTTCCATCACCGCTTCTTTTCGCGGCTGTAGTGCCAGTATAGCACGCGCGCCCCTAAAACACAATCCGTTTTTCAAAAAAGAAGAAAGACCTCGAGGGCGCCGCCCTCGAGCTCCCGCCAAGGGGACGCGTCCCCTTGGATTCCCGTCTTTATTAAGGGCGTAAAAGGGGTGGGGGCCAAGTCTGTACAGACTTTTTACTCCCTGCCTCGCTGGTACTCTCCGCAGGGTCGATCGCCCGCCTACCCATTTTTTCGTAAAGAAAAAATTCAGCTCCATAGGCGGCGCAGAGACTGCGACGCAGAAAGTCCCGAGCGTGTTCTGTTACGCTCGGGACTCTCTGCGGGGTGAAACACTGTGCTACGCTCGGAATCCTCCAGTCAGGGCTACCGCCTGTCGGCGGCATCCCTGCCATGCCCCCGACGTTCCTTCGGAACGTCTCACAAGGGGGCCGAGCCAACATCCTACGTTGATAGACGCTTTGTGCGAATCTAGGATGATCTGCACTCCTTAAATTCGCACCAACCGTCTCTAGAAGCAGAGAGTCGGCTTGCCTCCCTTGTTATACGTTCCGAAGGAACGTATGGGAGAGGGGACCACCGCTGCTCCGAAGGAGCGGCGGTGGTGGAAGGATTCCCACGGGAGCACAGAGTCCCCCTCACCCGCACATACTGACCGGAAGATCTGGCTCAGTTTGTGCAGAAACCCCAGTGCGGCGCAGGGAGTTTCCCGCACCCGGGAGGGAGCTTTTTTCTTTACGAAAAAAGCGTAGTGCGTGAATCAGACTATCTGCGTGGCAGTGGTAGAGAAGTCTGTACAGACCCCAACCCAACCCTTTCCGCCCTTAAAAAAGCCCTTCAAATAATGGGAATCCAAGGGGAATCCCTCCCCGATGCGCCGCCAGCGGCGCATCTCAGAATTCGGCGAAGCCGAATTCCTAGGTGCGTCGTGAAACGACGCACCGCAGAGACGCGAGACAGCGTCTCGCGGCCTTGCCCTTTGACGCACGCAGAGAGCCAGCATAGGCTCCTACAGGACAGCACCCACTACCATCAGCTCCATCAGCTGATCATAAAGGCCCTCCAGAGCGGAGATGGAGCTGGGGCCGCAGCCGGCTCTGATGGTGAAAGCAGGACGGCGGAGCCGTTCGATGAAATAATCCTTCAGCCCGCCGGAAGCATCCGGCTCCCGCAGGATGCGATAGCCGCTGACCTGGCTGAGCACCTCTGCGATATAACGGCTCTGGGCAGGGGTGTAGGGGCCGTTCTCTCCCTGGATGCTCTCTCCGTCCATCTGAAAATCATAGAGGGATTCCACCCGCCGCCCCCGGAGCAGGCTGATCAGCGCCCGGCTCTCCGGCTCGCTGTGGGGAAAAGCGCCCCCGTACCACCTGGGGCCGGGGCCGGTGATCCCTTCCTCTGTCTCCAGCTGCTTCCGATCCAGAAAGCTTGCGTCAAAATTGCGGCAGAGATCCACGCCCCGGGCATTGGCGTTCCAAGGCGCCGGATTGGCGGAAAGCATCTGCTCCAGCCGGGGAGCCATATTTCCGGCTGTGGAAGGCCCTCCCATAGCGATGGCCGCTCCGTCCGGATTGGCCAGGGGAATTACAGTCACCCCCCGGTTCATCAGGCTCCCGTTTATCAGAGAGCCCGCAATGGAGGTCTGCTGCCGGTAGGAAAGGCAGAGATGCTCCAGAAAGCGCACCAGCAGGGAACAGGTCAGCCAGTCCTGGGCCTGGATGCCCCCCACAAACAGGGTGCAGGGGCTGGACGCGCCCAGGGTCAGGGCATAGATATTCCGCCCCAGCAGAGAACGCCCGATGGTGCCTGTCTGCAAAAAAGGAAATTCCCGCTTCAGCTCCCACAGCTTTTGCCGGTAGCTGCCATAGTCCGGCGGCGCGGTATAGAAATCATAGTTCATGGAGCCCTTCCTTTCCGACCGGTTCATTCAGAGCCCGTATTCACCGCCATTGGGGTTTTCCCATGAAAAATACAGCCTCTCAATCCAGTATATTCTCCTGCCGGAATGGGTATACCTCCTGTCCGGAGCGCTTTCCGCATAAGTCCCGCCGGAAATGGGCAAACTATAGCAGCCTTCCCAAACAGCAGCATACAGGCGCGCTGCGGAACTCCGTACACGCCTCACAAGGAAGCTGCTGCGGAAGATTGCTGTAACGGAAAATCCTCCGGCTGCTCCGCCGGAGAGTAAAGGAGCATCCCTACATGAGCTTCACTCTTTCCAGGCGCGGACTTGTCCGCCTTGTCAGCTTTCTGCTTGCCCTGGTGCTTGTTCCCTCCCTGCTGGCTGTCCAGGCCCGCCGGGAGGCCAGGGACAGCCGGAACGCCCTTCGCCGCCGGGCGATGCAGTCCATGAGCGATCTGTCCCTCCATGTGCAGAACATTGACAGCACCCTCCAAAAGGCCCTTTGGGCCAAGACGCCGCCGATGCTTTCCTCTCTTTCCTCCAAACTGTGGCGGGAGGCCGGACTGGCCAAGAGCGCCCTGGACGCCCTTCCGGTGGAATACCTGGAGCTTCAAAACACCAACAAGCTCCTTTCCCAGGTGGGGGATTACTGCGTCAGCCTGTCCCGGGAGTTTGAGCGGGGAAACCCCGTCACCCAGGAGCAGCGGCAGAATCTGCTTGCCCTGCGCAATTACTGCGACATGATGCTGGACGAGGTGCTGGCGGCAAACGACGCGGTGCAGACCGGTTCCTCCCGGCTGTTTGACTCCGGCTCCAACCTGAACCAGGCCTTTAACCGCCTGCCCGCCGCGCCCACTGTGGCGGAGGGCTTCCTGGAGTTTGAGGAAGGCTTCTCCGCCTATCCCACCCTAATCTATGACGGCCCCTTTTCGGATCACATTCAGGAGCGCACCCCGCTGATGCTTCAGGATCAGCCGGTGGTGTCCAGGGACACAGCCCGGCGGACAGCGGCCTTTGCCGCCGGACTGCGCACAACCCAGCTCGCCCAGAGCGGGGACGAAGAGGGGAAGATGCCCTCTTATATATTCACTGGGGAGGGCATGGAGCTTTCCGTGACCCAGCAGGGAGGGCAGCTCTGCTATCTTTCCAGCTCCCGCCTGGTGCGGGAGAGCAGGCTGACCCATGAGCAGGGCGTGGACGAAGCCCGGAAATTCCTGAATTCCCTTGGCGTGCGCCCCATGAAGGTGACCTACTATGAAACCAGCGGCAGCGAGCTGATTGTAAATTTCGCCGCCCGTCAGGGGGAGGTGCTGCTCTACCCGGATCTGATCAAGGTGACAGTGGCGCTGGACAACGGACAGATTACAGGCTATGACGCCCGGGGCTATCTGACCAACCACTGCTGGCGGGAGGGGCTGGAGCCCGCTCTGACGCAGGAGGAAGCCGCCCGCTCCGTAAACGAGCTGCTCACGGTAAACCAGTCCCAGCTCTGCCTAATCCCCAGCGCGGGGCTCAATGAGGTTCTCTGCTGGGAGTTCCAGTGCGTGTCGCCTGAAAACCAGAACGTGCTGGTCTATGTCAACGCCTCCACCGGCGCCGAGGAACAAATCCTCCTGCTCCTTCTCGGCGAAAACGGCCAGCTCACGGTGTAGCCACTGAGGGGGGCGGGTGCTCGAAGGGAAGGCCGCGAGACGCTGTCTCGCGCTCTGCCAAGGGGATTAAATCCCCTTGGAACCCGTAATTTGGGGGTTATGAGGGTGTGGGATTTCAGTTTCTACCTCGCTGATACTCCCCGCAGTGTCGATCGCCCGCCTACCCATTTTTTCGTAAAGAAAAAATTCAGCTCCATAGGCGGCGCAGAGGCTACGACGCAGACAGTCCCGAGCGTGTTTTATTACGCTCGGGACTGTCTGCGGGGTGAAACGCTGTGCCACGCACGGAATCCTCCAGTCAGGGCTACCGCCTGTCGGCGGCATCCCTGCCATGCCCCCGACGTTCCTTCGGAACGTCTCACAAGGGGGCCGAGCCAACTTTCTGCGCTTATGGACGCTCTGTGCGAAGTTAAGAGCCGCTCATTCCCTTAACTTCACAGAAAGCGTCTTGACAACGCAGGAAGCTGGCTTGCCTCCCTTGTCATACGTTCCGAAGGACCGTATGGGAGAGGGGACCGCCGCTGCTCCGAAGGAGGGGCGGTGGTGGAAGGATTCCGATCGTGGCACAAAATCCCTCCCCGCAGAACCTGTGAGCGTGATAATATTACGCTTGAGACTTTCTGCGGCGCAGGATCTATCCCGCACGCAGGAAGGAGCTTTTTTCTTTACGAAAAAAGCGTACTGCGTGAATCGGACTGACTGCGTGGCAGGAATCAGGGAGTCTGTACAGACTTAACCCACCCTTTTCCGCCCTTAAAAAGCCCTTAAAAATTACGGGTTCCAAGGGGATTTAATCCCCTTGGCAGGAGGCTCGCAGGGTCAAAGCCTGCGGCTTTGACCCTTGGGCAGAGCCCTCGAGGTCTTCCCCTTCGGCTACGCACCGATCCCCTCACCGGAGACGTCCCTGGGGATCGATTCCCAGGCGGACGGGCGTGTCCCATGCGGGAATCACGCCCTCCGGAAGGGGCTGCTCATCCTCCGGCTCATACAAGAGAAGCACGCATTTCAAAGGGAGCTGCCGCAGACAGGCCAGATCTGTTCCTGCGTAGACCAGCACATCGCACCCGGCCCACGCAACCATCTCCGCGCTCCGGGTGATACCCAGCCTGGTGGAGCCCCGCTCCACCAGAAGCAGCGTCTCCCCGTTCCGGCGGAGAACCTCCGCCGTCCCTCCGCCCGGGAGAGCCCCCAGCTCATAGCCGCGCCCCTCCCAAAGAGGATAGCTGTCCTGCTCCGGCCAGAGATATTCCTTCAGATAGGGGCCGAAGTCCGCTTCTCCGGGCGCGTAGACCCTCCCCAGCCGGAGGGCTTCTGCCAGAAAAGCAGTATCCCGCAGATCCGGCGCGCCCTCATAGTCCAAAATCAAATCCTGCAGGGTGTGGATGTTTCTTTGGCGCAAACGCTCCTCCACTGCCAAGTCCACCTGCCCATCATCCTCCAGCGCCATCACTGCCGCCCGCCGGCCCCAGGTAACCGCCACGCTGACCCCATTGAAGGAGTACACCGGGAGCACCTCTGTCATGTCCTGCTCCAGCAGACCGGAAAGCCCCAGACCTCCGGCCAGAAGCACTCCGAGCACCGCTCCCAGCCGCCAGTCCGTCTTCCTGCCCAGAATGCGGGAGGCCAGCAGGATTGCCGCGCATCCTCCCAGCCAAAGTCCCATCACGGGCGTATCCAAACCCAGATAACTGCCCTGGCTCACCGTAAGCAGCTCCGCAGTCCGGCAGATCAGCCAGAGCCCCGCCTTTGTCCACAGGACCAAAGGCTCCGCCAGAAGGGGAAAGGGCTCTGCCAGGAGCGCCAGCGCCGCCGGAATAAGAATCAGAGGCAGCAGCGGCACTGCCGCCAGGTTGGACAGGGGAAACACCAGGCTGATCCCCCGGAAGAGCCTCCAGAGCACCGGGAGCATTCCCAGGTTTGCCCCCAGGGAACAGCCCAGCACCTCCCTCAGCCCCCGGAGCCGCTCTCCGGTCAGAAGGCCGAGGCCGCGGGTGACAGGCCCGGCAAGCAGGATGACGCCCAGAGCGGCGGTCATGGTTAGCTGGAAGCTGCCCGATCGGACCACCGCCGGGGAAACCGCCGCCATGATCCCGCCTGCCAGGAAGAGGGAGTTCAGGGGATCCGCCGGGCGGCCGAGCAGCCTTCCGGTCTGGGAGACGGTGATCATCAGTCCGGCGCGGATCGCGGGAATCCCGAAGCCGGACAGGGCCGCAAAGCCCCATGCCGCCCCGCAGCCCAGCACCGCCTGAAGCCCGGAGGGAAGCCGGAGCCGTTCCAGCAGCTTTATCAGCACCCCGGCCGCCAGGGAGACATGCAGGCCGGATACCACAAAAATATGAGTGATTCCCGCCCGGGTAAACCGGTTGTAGAGCACCGGATCCACCTGGGAGTCGTCGCCCAGAAGCACCGCGCGCACCAGCCCGGAATAGGGCTGCTCAAAGAGCCGGTCGGCCCGCTGGCAGAGGAGGCGGTTCATGGCCTTGGGCCAATAGAAAACGGAGCGGGAGGCGGGAGGCTCCACCTGGGGCGGCTGATAAACGGACACGGTCAGATGGATTCCCTCTCCCCGGTAGTAATCCCCCAAATCGAAATCCGGCGTGGCTCCCATAGAGAGGCATTTCCCCTGCACCCGCACCAGATCCTCATAATCCGCCGCCGTCTCCCCGGGTACATAGACAATGGCGCCGAAGCCCGCCGGATTTCCGGGAAGATCCGATTCCAGCACCCGGATCGTGAGCGCCAGCCGGGTTCCGCTGGAGGCAGGGCGCATCTCTTTTACGACGCCTGTCAGGGAAACCCGGCTCCCGGCCTGGGCGGAAAAGTCCCAGGACTTCTGTCCCATCCAGCAGAGGCAGGCCGCCAGCGCCGCGCCGGAGATCGCCAAAATCCGCCGCTTTTGTTCCCCTTGGGGAAGGAAGGCAGCAGCCCCGGCTGCTGCCGCCAGGGCCAGGAAGCCCCAGACCCAAAGCGCCTGCCCGCCCAGACGCTCAAACAAAAAGGACACAGCCAGCATGGACGCCAGGAGGCTTCCTCCTATTGTCACCATTGGTCGTGTCATCCTGTCACCCCGTTTGCAAATCCTGGAGCCTGTTTGGATCTCTGCGTGGTGGTCGGGCAAGGCCGCGAGAGCTCTGCTCTCGCGCTCTCGCCAAGGGGGCCTGGCCCCCCTTGGATTCCCGTCTTTTTAAGGGCGGAAAAAGGGGTGGGGTCAAGTCTGTACAGACTTCCGAACGTCTGCCACGCAGTCAGTCTGATTCCCGCTCTACGCTTTTTTCATAAAGAAAAAAGCTCCCTCCCGGATGCGGGGTACTCCTGCGCCGCACCGGGATTCCTGCGCAGAGCACCCCGGAGATTCTGCGCAGGCGCTAAGAACCTGTATTCATAGCTGGAAATGGGGGATGGGCGAGGGATTTTCCAGTCCGTCAAGGAAAAAAGCGGAGGAATCCTTTGTGGATTCCGAGCATTTTTGACGCGGATCGGACTGGAAAAGCTCCGTCCAGACCCCG
>JAAVZY010000038.1 GCA_022791945.1 Oscillospiraceae bacterium
AGAACCTGTATTCACAGCTGAAAACGGGGTCTGGACGGAGCTTTTCCAGACCGATCCGCGTCAAAAATGCTCGGAATCCACAAAGGATTCCTCCGCTTTTTTCCTTGACGGACTGGAAAATCCCTCGCCCATCCCCCATTTCCAGCTATGAATACAGATTCTTACCTGGAAAGCTCCTCGTTGTTGCGAAAGCCCTTGAAGAGGGTTTGAAGGAGGATTTTGACGTCCAGGAACAGGCTCCAGTTTTCGATGTAGTAGATGTCGTGCTCGATCCGGGCTTTGATGGAGGTATCGCCCCGGTAGCCGCAGACCTGGGCCCAGCCTGTGATTCCCGGCCGCACCTGGTGCTTTACCATATAGAGCGGCACCTCCTCCCGGAACTTGTGGACAAAGTAGGGAAGCTCCGGCCTTGGGCCCACCAGGCTCATATCCCCCTTGAGCACATTGAAAAACTGGGGGAACTCGTCGATGG
Source organism: Oscillospiraceae bacterium (assembly GCA_022791945.1). Lineage (GTDB taxonomy): Bacteria > Bacillota > Clostridia > Oscillospirales > Ruminococcaceae > Paludihabitans. The sequence continues at coordinate 473 of JAAVZY010000038.1, forward strand.
AATACTTCCGCAGAAAGGAACCGAAGCGGGTTTTCCGTGGATCGCTGTTGGTGCTCCAGGCGTTTGCGTCATCGTTGAGCCGCATAGAGCGGAACTTGTACATGGTGAACAGCTTCTTGTCCTTGCCGACCCGCTCCTGCTTAAAAATCACCGGCCCGGGGGAGGAGAGCTTTGTTCCTATGGCGGCGAACAGCATCACCGGGGCGGACAGCACCAGCAGCACCAGGGAGCCGGCAATGTCCATCAGCCGTTTCAGCAGGGCGTTGAGCAGGTTGTCCAGAGGAATCCGGCGGATATTGATCAGCGGCAGCCCGTCCAGATCGTCGATATAGGGCCGCGCGGGCATATATTTGGAATAAAAGGGCACCACGGACAGCTTTGTCCCGTTTTTTTCCGAGGCCTGGATGATGGCGCCCATATGATGGTAGTCCTCCAGCTCCAGGGCCGCGACAATCTCGTCCGGGTTGCGTTTTTCCAGGATGGCGTCCAGATCCCCGAAAGCGCCCAGCCTGGGGATGCTGTGAACCCCTGTGCTGTCCGCCAGGTAGCCATCGATAGTATAGCCGAAAATTCGATTGCGGGAGACAGTGGAGATATATTCCTTTGCCAGCCGCCCGGAGCCTAGAAGGAGAATGTGCTTTTGATTCAGGCCCTTTCGCCGGGCCCGCTTAAGGAATTCCCGGAGAAGCGCCCGCTTGCCGCCGATGAGCAGGCTGCACACAAAGAAGAAGAACACCAGCACCCACCGGGAAATGTCCACCTGCTTTAATACGAAGTAGGCCAGAATCAGGATGGCTGTGCCTGCCGCGTTGGCGCTGACGATCAGGCCCAGCTCCTGGTAAAGCGGCTTGGTGCGGAAGGATTCGTACAGGCCCAGGCCGCTGTAAAGCAGCAAAAACAGCGGCATGATGATGAAAATGGACTGGACATAGTAAATCAGCTCCACATGTCCCGGCTCTCCGGTGAACACCAGGAAGCGGATGGTGTGCGCGATCACCATGGAGACAATGATCGCGGCCGCGTCGGTGAGCACGTTGAAGCGGTTCAGAAGCTTCTGATTCTCGCGAATGATTGGAAACATCCCCTTGCAGAACAAATCGCAGCGGTATCATCTGGATATACACATTATTATACTGTCCCCGCCTGTATCCGTCAAGTGACAAGGCCGCGAGACGCTGTCTCGCGCTCTGCGGTGCGTCGTGAAACGACGCACCTAGGAATTCGGCTTCGCCGAATTCTGAGATGCGCCGCCAGCGGCGCATCGGGGACGCGTCCCCTTGGATTCCCGTCTTTTGGGGGTTATGGGGGTGGGGGACGGGCGCTTGCGCCCGTCCCCCTGCCTCGCTGGTGCTCTCTGCGTGATCGATCGCCCGCCTACCCATTTTTTCGTAAAGAAAAAATGGGTAGGCGGGCGGCGCAGGAAGTACCCCGCACGCAGGAGGGAGCTTTTTCTTTACGAAAAAAGCGTCCTGCGGGAATCAGACTGTCTGCGTGGCAGGGAGAGGGAAGTCTGTACAGACTTAACCCCACCCTTTTTCCGCCCTTAAAAAGCCCTTCAAATAATGGGAATCCAAGGGGAAGGAATTCCCCTTGGCAGGTGCTCGAGGGCAGAGCCCTCGAGGTCTTGCCCTTCGGCTACGCAGAGAGCAGAAGGGGGCGCATAGTGTGTCCATATTTAATAAGGAAAGATCAGGCGGGGCGGTTGTGTTTTTCCACAGTATTTCCGGAAAAGTTTGGCGATAATTCACCACAGGAATCTTTCAAAAACCCTTCCCTTTTGATTTTTATTCGCTATAATAAACCTTGTTGTGATTTGCAATTTCCAGGCGGCTTTCCCGCAAATCCGACGATTACTTACGATGAGAGAAATGAGGTGGACTTGTGTTCCAGCTGAAATGGGTCTGGCAGAATATGGAAGGCCTGAAGGGGCGCTATATTTTCGCCCTGTGCTGCACCATTGTCCTATCTGCCTGTGATCTGATGAACTCCATCATAACCTCCTTCATCATGGACACGGTATTCAGCCCTATCGAGCAGGGGGCGGCCATCAACGAGGCGCTGATCCGCCAGCTGGTCTTTCTGGTGGTGACGCTGGTGCTGTTCACCCTGTTCCGCACCTCCACAAACTATGTGGCAATCATGACCTATGAGCACTGTTCCCAGCAGCTGATCTACAAGCTGCGCAAGAAGCTCTACGCGAATATGCAGAATCAGGATCAGTCCTTTTTCAGCAAAAACCGCACCGGCGATCTGATGACCCGGCTCACCGGCGACCTGGATCTGATTCGTTATGCTGTCGCTTTTGTATTCCGGATGCTCCTCAGCAGCACCATCCTCTTTTTGACCACCATCATCGTCTTTATGACCAGGGACTGGATTTTTACCCTCTGCCTGCTGGCAATCACTCCTCTGATCTTCCTGGTAACCATCCGCTACTCCAAGCGGGTCGGCCCCCTGTATGTGGATCTCCGGGAGCGCCTCTCCCAGCTGAACATCCGCGCCCAGGAGAACATTTCCGGCAACCGGGTGGTCAAGGCCTTTGCCCGGGAGGACTATGAAAAGGAGCGCTTCGACGAGCGCAACAAGGACTTCAGAGAGGCAAACCTAAAGGCAAGCCTGCTCTGGCTCCGGTTCTGGCCCCTGCTCAGCGGCCTGTCCCAGTCCCTGTCGGTGGCGGTGCTCCTGGTGGGCGGCTGCTTCCTGATTATGGGCCGGATCTCCATCGGCACCTTCACCCTGTTCAACTCCCTCACCTGGACCCTGGCCAATCCGATGCAGAATCTGGGCATGTTCCTCAATGACCTCCAGCGGTTCTTTGCCAGCTCCTCCAAGGTCATCGAGCTTTACTACAACCAGCCCCGGATCGTGGATCCCGCTCTGCCCAAGCACCACGCAGGCCGGGTGGAGGGCTCCATCGTTTTCCGGGATGTGAACCTCCGGCTGAACCAGGCCGACGTGCTCCAGGACATCAGCCTGGAGATTCACCCGGGCGAAACCGTTGCCATCATGGGCAGCACCGGCTCGGGCAAGACCTCCCTGATCAACCTGATCCCCCGGTTCCACGACATCACCTCCGGAGAGCTCACCATTGACGGGATCCCTGTGAACAAATACCCGCTGCATGACCTCAGGAGCGCAATCGGCATTGCTACCCAGGACGTATTCCTCTTCTCCGATACGGTGGATGGCAACATTGCCTACGGGGATTCCTCCCTCAGTGAGGAGGATGTGGCCAAATACGCCCGGATCGCAGACGTGGACTTCATTCAGAATCTGCCGGATGGGTTTGACACCATCATCGGCGAGCGGGGCACCGGCCTTTCCGGCGGCCAGAAGCAGCGGATCGCTCTGGCCCGTGCCCTGGCGGTGCGGCCCTCGATCCTGATTCTGGATGACACCACCTCCGCGGTGGATCTGGAGACGGAGAAGTACATACAGAACGAGCTGGATCATCTGGATTTCCCCTGCACCAAGATCATCGTGGCCCAGCGCATCTCCACCACCAAGCGGGCCGATAAGGTGGTTATCATGGATCAGGGGCGGATTATCCAGACAGGCACTCACAAGGAGCTCTGCCAGCAGGAAGGCTATTACCGGGACGTGTACCTGCTGCAAAACGGCCTGGAGGAAGAGGCCCGCAAGGAGGTGGCGCAGAATGGCTAGAAACCGCTTTGACGTGGACGAAAACCTGGACACTCCATTTAATATCAAGCATCTGCTTCGGGCAGGCCACTATATCGGGATGCACAAGAAAAAGATGCTCCTTTCCCTGTTTCTTTCGGCAATGTCCGCAGTCTGTGCCCTGTTCGGCCCCATGCTGATACAGCAGGCGCTGAATGTGGCTGTTCCGGCCAAGGATTACGGCCTGCTGATATTCCTGGGGGTTCTGATGGCCCTCTCCATCGGGCTTTCCATCTGGTTTTCCGTGCTCCGCTCCCGGTTTATGACCATTGTGGGCCAGGAGATCATCTACGATATCCGGAAGGACCTGTTCGCCCACCTGCAAAGGCTGTCCTTCCAGTATTACGACGACCGCCCCCACGGAAAGATTCTCACCCGGGTGATCAACTACGTGAACAGCGTGTCAGATATTCTCTCCAACGGCATCATCAACTTTGTGCTGGAAGTATTCAACGTGATCATCATTGCGATTTTCATGTTCTCCTGCGACTACCGGCTGAGCCTGGTGGTGCTGGCGGGCGTGCCGCTGTTCCTGATCATCGCGCTGATCATCAAGCCTGCCCAGCGGAAGGCATGGCAGCTCAACTCCAACAAGAACTCCAACCTGAACGCCTACCTTCATGAGAGCCTGGACGGCGCAAAGATCACCCAGGCATTCACCCGGGAGGAGGAGAACGCGGAGATCTTCGACCGGCTGAACAGAAACTGCGTGAAAACCTGGATGAAGGCCCAGTATACCTCCAACCTGGTGTGGTACTCGGTGGACAATATCTCCACCTGGGTGGTTTCGGCCATGTACCTGGTAGGGCTGTTCATCCTGGGGCCAACGCTGAAGATCGGAACCCTGATTGCGGTGTCCTCCTATGCCTGGCGGTTCTGGCAGCCGATCCTGAGCCTCTCCAACCTGTATAACAGCTTTATCAACGGCATTGCCTATCTGGAGCGGATTTTTGAGACGCTGGATGAACCTGTGACCGTAGACGATCTGCCGGACGCCGCAGAGCTGCCCGCCATCGAGGGGGGCGTAACCTTCGACGATGTAACCTTCACCTATGATGGCTCCAAGAATATTCTGGAGCACATGAATATTGATATCCGTCCGGGCGAATCCATCGCCCTGGTAGGCCCCACCGGCGCAGGCAAGACCACGGTGGTCAACCTGATCTCCCGGTTCTACAATGTGACGGACGGGAAGGTGCTGGTGGATGGACACGATATCTCCAAGGTGACCCTGCACTCGCTCCGCTCTCAGATGGGAATCATGCTTCAGGACAGCTTCATTTTCTCCGGGACGATTCTGGATAACATCCGGTATGGGCGGCTTGACGCCACCGAGGATGAGGTCATCGCGGCGGCAAAGACGGTCCGCGCCCATGAATTCATCAGTCAGATGGAGGACGGATATTATACCCAGGTGAACGAGCGGGGCTCCCGGCTCTCCCAGGGGCAGAAGCAGTTGATCGCCTTTGCGCGGACGCTGCTGTCGGATCCCCGGATTCTGGTGCTGGATGAGGCTACCTCCTCTATTGACGCAAAGACGGAGCGGCTCCTGCAGGAGGGCCTGCAGGCCCTCCTGGTGGGACGGACGTCCTTCATCATTGCCCACCGGCTTTCCACCATCAAGAACTGCGATCGGATCATGTACGTTGCCAACAAGGGCATCTCCGAGTGCGGCAGTCATGAGCAGCTTCTCGCCCAGCGGGGCAGCTACTACCACCTCTACACCGCCCAGCTGGAGGAATAGGAAAGCTACCGTCACAATGGGAAGACCTCGAGGGCTCTGCCCTCGAGCTCCTGCCAAGGGGATTAAATCCCCTTGGAACCCGTAAATTTTTGGGGGATCGAAGTCTGTACAAACCTCCAATCCGTGCCGCAATCCAAGTCTGCACAGACTTACCCGCACTACGCTTTTTTCGTAAAGAAAAAACCTCCCTCCTGCGTGCGGGACACTTTCTGTGCCGCAGAGAGTATCCGTGTACCAGACCCCGCACGAAACGTTCTGCGTCGTAGGTCTTGACCCGCCCGCAGGGATAAATTTTTTCTTTACGAAAAAATGGGTAGGCGGGCGATCGTGTCACCAGAGACATCCCAGCATGGTAGGAGGGACGGGCGCTTTGCGCCCGTCCCCCACACCCCTCTCCCCACAAAGACGGGAATCCAAGGGGAAGGGATTCCCCTTGGCGAGAGCGCGAGAGCAGAGCTCTCGCGGCCTTCCCCTTCCAATACAAAACGAAAGGTTGTGTAGAGACATGCAGATTGTTTTTCTGGTTCTGAACAAGGTGGAATGCCTGGAGGAGCTGCTGGTTCAGCTGACCGAAGCCGGCGTTCACGGCGGTACTGTGATCGAAAGCACCGGCATGGCCCGTCTCCTGGGCGACGCTGAGGATCTTCATATCTTCGGATCCCTCCGGAAGCTTTTGGATCCCAGCCGGGTGGAAAGCAAAACGCTCTTCTTCGTCCTCCGGGAGGAGCAGATCCCCGCTCTCCGGCAGGTGGTCAACCAGGTCACCGGCGGTCTGGAAAAGCCTGACACAGGCATCCTTTTTGGTATGCCTGTAACCTTTGTGGAAGGAATCGGTGAATAGCTCCATGGAGATGAACATCCTCTGGTACATTGCCCTCATGCTGGCAGGCGGCCTGGCCTTTGGCCGTCTGGCCAAGCTCGTCCGCCTGCCCAACGTGACCGGCTACCTGGTGGCCGGGCTCGTTTTGGGGCCCTGCCTGCTAAAGCTGATTCCCGGTGATGTGGTCGGCTCCCTGGGCGTGATCCCCGACGCCGCCCTAGGCTTTATTGCCTTCAGTGTCGGCGGTGAATTCAAGCTCTCCTACATCAGGCGGGTGGGCATGACGCCCATTGTCATTGCCTTCCTGGAGGCCCTGGGCGCAACCTTGCTGGTCGCCAGCGCCATGCTCCTGGCCGGACAGCCCGCCCCCTTCGCCCTGATGATGGGCGCCATTGCGGCGGCTACCGCCCCGGCCGCAACCATTATGGTCATCCGCCAGTACAAGGCCAAGGGCCCTGTGACTGAGACGCTTCTGACCGTCGTTGCCTTGGACGACGCGGTCGCCCTGATGCTCTTCGGCATTGCCATTGCCATTGCCCAGGAGCTGACTGCTTCCTCCGGGAACCTGCTGCTCTCCATCCTCAGCCCGGTCTATCAGATCCTGGGATCCCTGCTTCTGGGCGGAATCCTGGGGGCGCTGTTTACCCTGCCGCTTCGGTTCTTCAGGAAGCCCGGGAACCGGCTCTCCATCACCCTGGGAATGGTCTTCGTTGCCATCGCCCTCTCAGAGCTGCTGGGGCTGTCTGACCTGCTGGTCTGCATGGCCATGGGCGCGATGCTGACCAACGTCAGCTCTCAGACCGGGGATGTAATGAAAATCACCGACGGCTTCACCCCGCCTCTGCTAATGCTCTTTTTCGTGCTCAGCGGCGCGGAGCTGGACATCACCGTCCTGCCGAAGATCGGTCTTGTGGGTGTGGTATACGTGCTGGTGCGGGTGGCAGGAAAGATGCTGGGCGCCTTTGCCGGAGCCAGGATGATGAAAGCGCCTCCTGCCGTGGCAAAATTTTTGGGGCCTGCTCTGGTTCCTCAGGCGGGCGTTGCCATCGGTCTGTCCCTGCTGGCCGCCCAGACCCTGCCGGAATATGGCAGCACCATCCGGGCAGTGGTGCTCTGCGCCACCCTGATTTACGAAATGGTCGGTCCGGTGCTGACCAAGATCTCCCTGACCAAGGCCGGGGAAATTCTGCCGGAGCGGCGGACCGCTCCGGAGAAGTGAGGTTCCTATGCCCCGCTTTTTCACCAATCTCATCGAAGGCTCCAGCGCCCTGATTCAGGGGCCGGACGCCCGGCATCTGAGCCGGGTGCTCCGGATCCGTCCGGGAGAGGAGCTGACCGTCTGCGACGGTCAAGGAACAGACTATCTCTGCCGGGTGCTCCGGGCGGAGGAGGATATGGTTCGGCTGGAGGTTCTTCGCTCCCAGCCCTGTGAAACAGAGCCGCGGCTGGCAATCACCCTCTATCAGGCCCTTCCCAAGGGGGAAAAGCTGGACTGGATTCTGCAAAAGGCAGTGGAGCTGGGGGCCGTGCGGATTGTTCCGGTGCTGACCCGGTTCTGTGTGGCCCGGCTTTCCCCGAAAGAATTTGAAAAAAAGCTGCCCCGCTGTGAACGGATTGTCCTGGAGGCCGCCAAGCAATGCGGACGGGGTATAATCCCGTCGGTGGAACGCATACTATCTTTTGAGCAGGCCTTGGACGAGATTTCCGGGCCGGCCATTGTCTGCTATGAGGGCGGGGGAGCGCCCATCCGGGAGCTGGTGCGCCCCGGGGAGAAATCCCTCGCCATCCTGATCGGAAGTGAAGGCGGATTCAGCCCGGAGGAGATCGCCCTCTGCGGACAGGCAGGGATTCCCTGCGCCTCTCTGGGGAAGCGGATCCTCCGGTGTGAGACGGCGCCTATCGCGGCGCTGGCCCTGGCCCTTTCCGCTGCGGGGGAGCTTTAAGAGCCTATTCAGGATCTCTGCGTGGACGAGGGGCAAGACCTCGAGGGCTCTGCCCTCGAGCACCTGCCAAGGGGACGCGTCCCCTTGGATTCCCATCTTTTTGGAGGTGGGGGAGGGGACGGGCGCTTGCGCCCGCCCCCTCCCTCGCTAGTACTCCCTGCCTCGCTGCTATTCTCCGCAGAGACGATCGCTCGCCTACCTATTTTCTACCCCTAAAAAGCTCTTAAAATAATGGGATTCCAAAGGGACGCGTCCCTTTGGCAGAGCGCGAGACAGAGTCTCGCGGCCTTGCCCCTGCGGATCATAAATCACTTGTATAAAAGTAACACTTTGTTTACTTCTATTGGACTTGCGCAAAGAGGCAAAAGCGTATATAATGGAACCAAAAGCCCGGAAAGGGGGACATTGGGAATATGGGAAAGAAATCTGCACGGAAATCCATTCTGACGATTGCCGCGATCGTGGCCGCAGTGGTGGGCGCGGCGGTGGCGGTTGGCGTATTTCTGAAGAAGAAGGCGAAAACCATCGGCGAGCAGCTGGACTACGACGGCAGCATTTACTATGAGGACGATGATTACTGCCAGGAGGAGGAAGCGGAGGAGCAGCCCGCAGAACCTGCGGAGTCCTCTCAGGAGAGCGCCCCCTCAGAGCCCGAGGAGGAGTAATCCCGCTCAAACCGCATAAAGCAATCCGAAAAAGAGAGGGTCAGCCGATCGGCTGACCTTCTCTTTTTTAATCGCCTTTTGCCAATAAATTGTCTTTACCCATACCCCAGACATGTTGATTTGAATGATATTTTATAAAAACTTTAATTCATCAAAAATACTGATAAGCCATTGGGTCATGCGCTTATTTGTCTCAAACAGTTCCGCATATTTGTCCTGCTCCGAAAACCATGCTGTGCTGACCAGCTGATCTGCCATGACCACATAAGGAAGTGCCGCACATTCTTCATTGGTCAGTTTTACTACACTGTCATACCCCCAAAGAATATTTCGGTAAATTTCCAGCCATTTTGATAACTTCTCTTGATCTTTTTCATCAAAGCTCTCACTTAAAATTGCCACGGCCGCATAGCAGGGATCATAAATACGCAGATTTTTCTCCGACAGCTCAAAATCAATAAAGCCCCATTCCTCCTGCGACATGATAATGTTTGACGGGTTCGGATCACGATGGATGATTTGTTTGGGGAGCTTGTCGTACAGTTTTCCAAACTCATTCAAATAACCTCGGCAAAAGGACGCCGAAAGCGACAAAATACCTTTTGATTTCGGCAGGGCCCAATTCTTGACGGATTCATACAGATTTACCTCATTCACAGATATTTTAGTCTGACACAGAATGAGATGCAGCTGCCCGATCAGTTCACCGACAAATCTTGTCTTTGCGGCATAGTCTCCTTCATAAAAATCATGGGCAATCATCTGCGTGCCGGAGATTCGCCGGGTTACATAGAAAAACAGTTCGCCGTCCTGTACGCATGTCCGTCCATCCGTTGTTTCGATTGGGGAAGATATACCTACACCAGCGCCTTTTATCGCATTACAAAGCGCGATAGCGTTTTTGACTTCATCATAATTTTTAGAGAACTTCAGAACAAAATTTTTGCCGACATAAAAGGCCCTATTGCTTTTTTCTCCATTGCTTTCGTGGTAAACGTCAGAGATTGATTCATTTTCTAATTTCCAGTGCTTTAGGACATCCAAAGCTCTCTTATGAGCTACCATATAATCCTCCTTATACAAGTTCAATTTGTAAGGTTGTTTAGCCCGTCCTTTTTTTATATAGGCGGAGGGAGTGCAGTCAAATTCGCGCCGAAAAGCTTTGTAGAATCCAGCATAGGTATCAAAACCGTATTCCAGTATCACATCAATTCTTTTGCAGCCGCAGCGAATTTCATAAATCGCATGAATAAGTCTGCGCCGAAGAATATACTGCATCACCGACATGCCAACGGCTGATTGGAACAGCCTGTAATAATGGAACAGCGAATAGCCTGCCTGCCCGCAAAGCTCCGTGGCAGTGATGGGAGACTTCAAATGATCCTCTATATAATCGAGGCTTTCCTGTATGCTTTTTCGGTAATCTATTACTTTCGCCCCCGCTTTTATTGCTTCGCAGCTGCATATATAGAATAGCACATAAATCGGGAAATACCTTTCCTGTTTTGCTGAATTTCAAATCTTTTTTGAATTCCGCGCCATTTCATATGGCGCGTATTCCTCTGCCATTGATATACACAGCTGTACAACGAGCGGTATAACATTATGCTTTGAACAATTCCAATATTTCAAATGCATGATCAATCAAGGGGCGACAGCCTAAAGCGCTGCCGCCCCTTTGAATGATAAAGCCAAGGTATTGCACTTCAAGTACTGCTCATTAACCATCAACCCAGAGAGTCTGTCGCGCTTCAGAATACTTCCTCCATAGCGCCTCCAATCACAGCAGCTCCCGGATAGCCTGACGGCTGCTCTGATACATATCTGGATCGTTGTATTCCACAAGGCCTACATACACGCCAATCAGCTGGTAGAAAATCCGGTAGAGAGGCGTATCCGCTCCTCCCGATGGCTGTCTCCGCCTTCCGGTTCCGTGGCTCCATAGCCCTCCAGCAGACCCGGAGCATTCAGCCCAGCCCCCAGCAAACTCAAAGTCTGGATCGCCCCAAACGGCCCGCCGGTGTTCAGGACCGTACTCCACATAATAGGTGGTATTGAAGAGACCGCCATCCAGCAGGCGGCTGGAGTGGATCTACCGCTCTCCCAGGGCTTTTTCGAAAATTCCGCTGATCTTCTCCGGAGAGATTGTTTTAAAAAGGTTGGCGTTTGTATTCATGCTCGTTTCCTTCAGAGGCGGCTATTTCCGCAGTCCGGTCAGGATCAGCTTGGCCGCCTTGTAGATGTCTCCGCAGCCCAGGGTCAGCACCAGATCTCCAGGCTGGACGATGGAACACACATGATCGGCAATCTCCTGAAACCCGTCGAACCAGACGCAGCCGGGAATTTTTTCCGCCAGATCCCGGCTGTAGATATTCCAGGTATTCTTCTCCCGGCTTCCCATAATCTCCGACAGGACAACCTGATCCGCTAGGGAAAGCGCCTGGGCGAATTCCTCCAGCAAAAGGCTGGTACGGGAGTAGGTAAAGGGCTGGTGAACCGCGATAACACGCTTGAAGTCCAGCGCCTTAGCCGCTTCCAGGGTGGCCCGAAGCTCTGCGGGATGGTGGGCGTAGTCGTCCGCGACGGTGACGCCCTGTTCCTCTCCCAGGATCTCAAACCGGCGTCCGGCTCCATGGAAGGCCGCAAGCCCGGCCTTCACCTGCTCAAAGGAGGCGCCTACGGCCATCGCGGCGGCGGCGGCGGCAACGGCGTTGAGCACATTGTGCCGCCCGGGGACAAAGATCTCCAGCCGTCCTAGGCAGGTTCCCCGATGCATGAGATCGAAACTGGTATGAACGCTTCGGTGAATGGTGACATTGGCGGGGCTGTAGTCGTTTTCCCCGCTCCAGCCGAAGGTAATCAGGGGCTTATCCACACCCTCCAGCGCCTTGGCGGCATTGGGATCCTCCCCGTTGACCACCAGAGGCCCGGCGGCCATGGAGCAGAATTTGTGGAAAGACGCAATGAGGTTTTCCATGGTCTTGAAATAGTCCATGTGATCCTCATCAATGTTGAGAAGCACCACCGTACCGGGAGAGAGCTTCAGGAAGGTGTCCACAAATTCGCAGGCCTCACAGACCATCAGGCCGCTTTTGCCCACCCGGCCGTTTCCGCCAATGGCAGGGAGCTTTCCGCCTATCACGGCAGAGGGATCGAAGCCGCCTTCCAGCAGGATCTGGGTGATCATGCAGGAGGTTGTGGTTTTTCCGTGGGTGCCGCAGACGCAGAGGGCGTTTTCAAAGCAGCGGGTGATGATTCCCAGGAGGACGCTCCGTTCAATCACAGGGACGCCGCTGGCCTTGGCGGCGATCAGCTCAGGGTTATCGGCCATGATAGCGGCAGTGTGGACAATGAGATCCGCGCCCTGAATGTTCTCTGCCCGCTGGCCCATAGCGACGGGGATTCCCAGAGCCTTCACCAGCTCCAGGGTGTCGGAGGGGTTGTTGTCGGAGCCGGTGAGATAGAAGCCCTCCCCGTGGAGAATCTGAGCCAGGGGGAACATCCCGGAGCCTCCGATACCAATGAAGTGAATATGCTTTTTCCCCAGAAGCAGGGGATCGCAGATTTGCATGAAGACATCTCCTATTTCATATTAAGAACCACGCTCCCTAAGTATATTGCATTTGGACAGAAAAATAAACACCTTCTGCGAATTTTCCCAAGAAGGAATGCCTCGAGAACGCCCAGCCCGTTCAGAGTCGCTACATGGGCGAAGGGAAAGGCCGCGAGGGCTCTGCCCAAGGGTCAAAACCGCAGGCTTTGACCCTGCGAGCCTCCTGCCAAGGGGATTAAATCCCCTTGGAACCCGTAATTTTAAAGGGCTTTTTTAAGGGCGGAAAAGGGGTGGGTCAAGTCTGTACAGACTTCCTTCCCTCTGCCACGCAGAGAGTCTGATTCCCGCAGTACGCTTTTTTCGTAAAGAAAAAAGCTCCCTCCTGCATGCATGGCACTCCCTGCGCCGCACAGGGTATTGCGCCGCAGAACGCGCTCGGGACTTTCTGCGTTGTAGTCTCTGCGCCGCCTGCTGGGCTGAATTTTTTCTTTACGAAAAAATGGGTAGGCGGGCGATCGACCACGCAGAGAGTGTCAGCAAGGCAGGGACTGAAATCCTGCCCCCCATAACCCCCAAAAGATGGGATTCCAAAGGGACGCGTCCCTTTGGCGAGAGCGCGAGAGCAGAGCTCTCGCGGCCTTCTGATTACGCAGAGACTTGGCTTCACCCCAATCCCAGCAGCCGCACTGCGGACGTGAACAGGAAGCAGACCAGCAGCCCAATCCCGGTAGGAATCAGAACCGAAAGCGCGGTCCATTTCCAGCTTCCCGTCTCCTTCCGGATGGTCATGCAGGTAGTCGAGCAGGGCCAGTGAATCAGGCAGAACAGCATGGTGGACACAGCTGTCACCCAGGTCCAGCCGTTCTCAACCAGGAGGGATTTCAGCTCTGTCAGAGAACCGTAATCCGCCAGCGTCCCGGTGGAAAGATAGCACATCAGTATAATCGGAACCACAATCTCATTGGCCGGGAATCCCAGAATAAACGCCAGCAGGATCACCCCATCCATCCCTAGCAGCTGAGCGAAGGGATCCAGGAATCCTGCGCAGTGAGCCAGCAGGCTGCTTCCATCCGCCTGAATGTTCGCCAGCAGCCATAGCAGCAGTCCGGCCGGGGCCGCTACCGCTGCCGCCCTTCCCAGCACAAACAGAGTACGGTCGAACAGGGAACGGACAATCACCCGTCCGATCTGGGGCTTCCGGTAGGGCGGCAGCTCCAGGGCGAAGGATGAGGGAGCTCCCTTCAGCAGCGTCTCCGACAGCAGCCGGGACACGCCAAAGGTGAGCAGTACCCCCAGCAGGATCACCCCCAGCAGAATCAGCGCCGAAATCCCCGATTGCAGGGGCCCTGCCGTCATGCCTGCAAAAAACATGGTGATAATGGCAATCAGAGTGGGAAACCGGCCGTTACAGGGCACGAAGCTGTTGGTCAGGACAGCGATGAGCCGCTCTCTGGGGGAGTCGATGATCCGGCATCCCACCACCCCGGCGGCGTTGCAGCCGAGCCCCATGCACATGGTCAGGGACTGTTTTCCACAGGTTTTGGCTTTCTTGAACAGGTGATCCAGATTGAAGGCAACCCGTGGGAGATAGCCGAAATCCTCCAGCAGGGTGAAGAAGGGAAAAAAGATCGCCATGGGCGGCAGCATGACCGAAACCACCCAGAACAGGGTGCGGCAAACGCCCTCCACAAACAGGCCGTTGACCCACTCGGGCGCGTGCAGCCACCGAAGCAGCTCTGTAAGCCGGTCCTGAAGCCAGAACAGTCCTGCGGACAGCAGCTGGGAGGGATAATTGGCCCCCTCAATGGTCAGCCAGAAAACCACTATCAGCAATAGGAGCATGATGGGGATTCCGGTGGCCTTGCTGGTCAGGAGCCGATCCAGTTTCCGATCCCGTGCTTCGGACTGGCTCCCGGTGGAAACAGTCTCCAGGCAGATCCCCTCCGCCGTGAGCACCAGGCAGGCGGTGAGCTTATCCTGAAGGGTGTCCCGGCTGATGCCTGCCTGGGACAGCGTCTCCCAGGCGGCTTCCAGGGCAGAACGCACCGTCTCCTGCTCCAGGAGATTTGCCCCCAGCAAACTGGCCAGCCCCTGCTCCAGGGCCGGATCCGGGTCCAGCAGCTTTAATGCGATCCAGCGGCTGTTCAGCCTTCCCTTCAGCAGGGGGCGGAGCGCAGGCTCCACCATCGCGGCGGCCTGTTCAATGGGCTCTATGTATCGGATGGGCGGAGGCTGTTCCTCCCGGCCAAGGACCTCTTCCACCCGGTTCATCAGGGCGGTCAGGCCTTTTCCGCTCCGGGCGGAAGCGCCGGTTACCGGGACCCCCAGCTCCTGTTCCAGCTTTTTCAGGTCCACCCGGATACCTTTCCGCCTGGCTTCGTCCAGCAGGTTGACGCAGACCACCACCCGGCTGGTGATCTCCAGGGCCTGCAGAACCAGATTCAGGTTTCGTTCCAGGCAGGTGGCGTCGCAGACCACGATGACCGCGTCCGCATCCCCAAAGCAGAGGAAATCTCTGGCGGCCTCCTCTTCGGCCGAATGGGCCGCCAGGGAGTAGGTGCCCGGAAGGTCAACCAGGATATAGTCCCCCCGGCTGTTGCTGTACCTTCCCTGAGCACAGCTGACCGTTTTCCCGGGCCAGTTCCCGGTGTGCTGGTTCATACCGGTGAGGACGTTGAACACGGTGCTTTTGCCTACGTTGGGGTTCCCGGCCAGAGCGATCACCCGATCCCGCTGGGAAAGCCTGCGTATAGTCAGGCCGGAATCCGCAGCGTTCCGGCCGGTGGATCCTGTGGTCAATCCCACTGGCTATCATCCTTTCCTGATGGGGCGGATCCGGCCTGGAATTGGCCGGATCCGCCGGATTGCGGCTGCCTGGGCGCGTCCGCGCCGGAATGCGTCAGCACACCAGAATCCCTCTGGAATCCTCTCTGCGGAGGGCGATAGCCGCTCCGCGGATCCGGTAGGCGGCGGGGTCGCCGAAGGGGCTTCGCTGAAGGCATTCCACCCGGGTGCCCTCAATGATCCCCAGATCCCGCAGACGCCGCCGCATGGGCCCGGTCAGGAGGATTTCCGCGACTCTGGCGCACTGTCCCTCGGTCAGATCGCAGAGGGACAGCTTCTGTATTGTCATTTTCAATCACCGGTTTCATGTTGGTATCGGTCACGGCAGGAAAAGCCTCCGCCGTGTAAGTACAGGCTGTACTGCTCGCCTATTCCTATCGTATTCTGTTCAGGCGGCATGGGTTCCTGACCGGAGCGTCAGCGCCGCAGGCAAGGCCGCGAGACGCTGTCTCGCGCTCTGCCAAGGGGACAAGTCCCCTTGGATTCCCGTCTTTGGGGGAGAGGGAGTGGGGACGGGCTTTGCCCGTCCCCCTTCCTCGCTGATACTTCCCGCAGAGACGATCCCCCGCCTACCCATTTTTTCGTAAAGAAAAAATTCAGCCCTGCCTGCGGGGCAGGGTCTGCGACGCACCATCTCTCTGCCAAAGGTCAAGGGCCGGCATTCGGCAGGGCGAAAGCAACAGTCGAATATGCCGCGGAAATCCGCATACCAAAAAAAGGCAGGAACTCTGCCGCAAGGCTGTAACCGCGCGGCGTTCCTGCCTTCCCATTCATTACTTGCATTTCCCGGGAAAAGCTGTTTTCTTCTTGACATTCATGATTGCTTTTGCATATATTTCCCGTTTCCAGGCATTTATGGAAACGGAAAGGGGGTGCGTCGTAACGGTTGCCCCGCCTGCTGAGATGAACTTTTTCTTTACGAAAAAGTGGGTAGGCGGGCGATCGACCACGAAAGAAGCCGCAACGAGACAGGGACTGAAATCCTGCCCCCCCATAACCCCTCAAAAAAGATGGGAATCCAAGGGGACGCGTCCCCTTGGCAGGAGGCTCGCAGGGTCAAAGCCGCAGGCTTTGACCCTTGGGCAGAGCCCTCGAAGTCTTGCCCGCTGATCTTACTTGGAAGGAGCGTCGGCAGGCTGCGGCTGTTCCTTGGGGGGCTCCTCGGAGCGTTTGGGCTGGTTCCGATGAGGCGTCTTAAACGCCTGGCGGGTGCTCCGAAGCTGCTGGAGCGCCTCTGAAAGCGCCTCTTCGCAGCCCTTAAGGGAGTTGTCTATGTAATCGTTGGTAGCCTTTTTCAGCTCCCGGTTCTGGGAATTGGTCTGGGAAATGATCTCCTTGGCGCGCTCCTGGCTCTGCCGGACAATCTCGCTGGTTTCCACCAGCTTGCGGGCGCGCTCCTCCGCAATGCGGAGGGCTGATTCCGCCTCCTTGCGGGCATCGTCGATAATCTGCTTGCGATCCGCTACAATCATCTTCGCCTGCTTGATTTCCTGAGGCATATTCAGGCGAATGTCGTCAATCGCCTCCCGGATCTTGTCGATGTCTACCACACAGCGTCCGCCCGACAGCGGCACTGTCCAGGCGCCATCGAGAATATCATCGATCAGATCCAAGTTCTCATTGATGTTCATTTGCTATATCCTCCCCTGCTTTGCGCCGGCCTACAGGTAAGCGCGATAAAATTTGTCCATGACAGTATCTACTATTTCCGGCGGAACAAAACCGGAAATATCTCCCCCGAAACCGGCGATCTGCTTTACAAGGCTGGAGCTCAGATACATATTCTGATGAGAAGTGGTCAGAAACAGGGTTTCCGCCTCTTTATACAGCTTCTTGTTTGCCATCGCCATCTGAAACTCATACTCAAAGTCTGAAACCGCCCGCAGCCCCTTGACAATTGCGCAGGCGCCGCGCTGGCGCACATAATCCGCTAAGAGGATGTCCATCACATCCACTTCCAGATTCGGAAGCCGGGCCGTACACCGCCGTACCAGCTCTACCCGCTCCTCCAGTGTGAACCCCGCCTTCTTTTCCGCGTTGACGCTGACCGCCACAATCACCTTGTCAAAGAGCCTGGAGGCCCTGGTTACAATATCCAGATGCCCGTTGGTAACCGGATCAAAGCTGCCGGGACAGACCGCGATTCGCAATGGGAATCCCTTCCTTTCCTCATTCAGACTTTCTCCGGTAAGCGGAAACCGCTACCCGTCCGTACCGGTACCGCTTTACCCGCACAAAGGAGCCGCACTCCTCCGGCAGGGAATCCCGCTCCTCGTGCTCGGCGAAAATCACTCCTGCCGGGCTCATCCGGGGAACCAGCAGCGGCAGAGCCTCCTGGGCCAGCCCCTGGGAATAGGGGGGATCCAGAAAAGCAAAGTCAAAGGTGTCCCGGCAGGCATCCAGATAAGCCAGCGCGTCCGTCTGAAGAAGGCGGGCCTGCTGCCGGGCGCGATCTCCAAAGCCTACCGCCTCCAGATTCCGCCGGGCTGTCTCGCAGGAACGGCGGCTGCTGTCCACAAACACACAGGAGGCCGCCCCTCGGGAGAGTCCCTCGATCCCCATTTGTCCGGATCCGCAGAACAGATCCAGCATCCGGGCCCCTTCAATCTCGAACTGAACCGCGCTGAACACTGCCTCCTTGACCCGTTCGGCAGTAGGGCGCACATCCAGCCCCTCCACGGTGATCAGCCGCCGCCCTCTGGCGGCTCCAGTGATTACCCGCATGGCATTCCGCTCCTTTCCGGAGCGCGCCTGCGGGTGCGCCCCTGGCTTTTGCAGAGTCAGTCGAACATCAGCTTCCGGCGGTTCTTCCGGTAAACGCTCAGCACCAGCCCCACCGCCGCAAAGCTGATCATCACCGACGTGCCGCCGCTGCTGAAGAAAGGCAGGGTGATGCCGATCACCGGAATTGCGCAGAGCACCATTCCAATATTGATCACCGCCTGGAAGGCAAACATGGCAAAGGCCCCGATGCAAATATAACAGCCCAGCTGATCCTTGGACATCCTGGCGTTTACCAATATTCTAACACATAAACAGGTAAGAAGCAACAGGGTGATTACACATCCCACAAATCCCAGGGTCTGGCCAATATAGGAGAAAATGAAATCGTTCCGGGCCTCCGGCACAAAAATCAGCTCTCCGCTCCGGAGTCCCCGCCCGTACATCTGACCGGCTCCCAGGGCCATCCGGCCCCGATACTGCTGGTATCCCTTGCCCCGGATGTAGTTTTCCGGGTGCCAGGCCACCAGGAACCGTTCCTTCAGAAAGTCGTCCAGCAGAAAGATCCATACAAAGGGGAAGGCGGCGGCGGCAGATCCCACTCCCACTGCGATCCAGCGGAGGGAAAGCCCTGCTGAAAACATCATCACCGCAAAAATGATCAGAAAGACCAGCGCGGTGCCGAAGTCGCTCTGAATCACCACCAGCACCACCGGAATCATTCCATGGACGCAGAGGAGCAGGAAGGGCCGCAGCTCGTTGATGTGCTCTCCCACCTTGGACAGATGGTAGGCTAAGGTCAGGATGAAGGCCACCTTCATCAGCTCTGAGGGCTGGAAGGTGGTGAAGCCCAGATTCAGCCAGGCGTGATCCGTGGGCGCATCCGGGTTGGGGGCGTAGCCGATGGCTGGGGAGTAGGTGATGACCACCAGGAGCACTATAATGGGGGCGTAAAGCTTCCACATGCGGGCCAGGAGCTCATAGTCGAATATGGAGATGACCATTGCCAGCACAAGGCCGCCGGCCACGCCGATCACCTGTACCAGGAAAGCCCGGCTGTCCCGCTCTCCGGTGGCGTAGAAGGAATACTGCATCAGCAGCCCGATTCCACAGCAGGCCAGCACAGTGAGCACCAGAAACAGATCCAGGGATCGAAAAAACTGCTTCAAAGCAGTAAAAATCTCCTTCAAACAGCGGCCTCCTTCTTTGCGTGCAGTCTCTGCGGGAAGGGACAAGACCTCGAGGGCTCAGCCCAAGGGCCAAAGCCTGCGGCTTTGCCCCTGCGAGCCTCCTGCCAAGGGGATTAAATCCCCTTGGAACCCGTAATTTTTTAAGGGCGGAAAAAGGGGTGGGGTCAAGTCTGTACAAACTTCCCTCTTCCTGCCACGCAGAGAGTCTGATTCCCGCAGTACGCTTTTTTCATAAAGAAAAAGCTCCTTCCTGCGTGCGGGGTACTTCCTGCGCCGCACAAAGTTTGCGTGCAGCAGAACACGCCCGGGACTTTCTGCGTCGTATCTGTTGCCCCGCACGCAGGGATGAACTTTTTCTTTACGAAAAAGTGGGTAGGCGGGCGATCGACCCTGTAGCGAGTACCAGCGAGGCAGGGACTGCAATTTTGCCCCCATAACCCCCAAAAGATGGGAATCCAAGGGGAGCCAGCTCCCCTTGGCGGAGCTCGAGGCAGCGCCTCGAGGTCTTCCCCCGATCAGAACAGCCCGTCGATAACGCCGTTCTCATCCACGTCGATCTGGAGGGCGGCGGGGCTCTTGGGCAGTCCGGGCATGGTCATGATGCTGCCGGTATAGACCACGATAAAGCCTGCGCCGGCGCTGACCTTCACGTCCTTCACGGTGATGGTGAAGCCCTCCGGAGCGCCCAGCAGGCTGGGATCGTCCGAAAGGGAGTACTGGGTTTTCGCCACACAGATAGGCATCCGATCCAGCCCCAGGGTTTCGATCTCCTTGACGGCCTTCAGGGCGGCAGGCGCGTAGCTCACCTGTCCGGCATGGTAGATCTCCCGGCAGACCGTCTCGATCTTCTCCGGGATGGGAGCCTGATCGTCATAAATGGGGGCGAACCGCTCCGGGGCGTCCGGATTGGCGGCAATGGTTTCGCAGACCGTCCGGGCCAGCTCCTCGCCGCCCTCACCGCCTCTGGCGAACACCTCGGAATAGGCGTGGGGCACGCCCTGATCGGCGCAGTATTGGGAAACGAACTCCACCTCCGCCTGGGTATCAGTGCCGAACCGGTTGATGGCCACCACCACCGGCACGCCGAACTTGCGCATGTTGCCGATGTGAGCCCCCAGGTTGGCAATGCCGGCCTTCAGGGCGTCCAGATTTTCCTGGGCCAGATCGGCCTTCTTCACGCCGCCGTTGTATTTCAGGGCCCGGATGGTTGCCACCAGCACCACACAGCTGGGAGCCAGCCCGGCCATCCGGCACTTGATGTCCATGAACTTCTCTGCGCCCAGATCCGAGCCGAACCCGGCCTCTGTGACCACATAATCCGCCAGCTTCAGAGCCAGCCGGGTGGCGGTGACAGAGTTGCAGCCGTGGGCGATGTTGGCAAAGGGGCCGCCGTGGATGATCACAGGAGTGTTCTCCAGGGTCTGCACCAGATTGGGCTTGAGGGCGTCCTTGAGCAGAGCGGTCATGGCCCCCTCCACATGGAGATCCCGGACAAATATCGGCCGGTTGTCATAAGTATAGGCCGCCAGGATGCTGGCTAAACGCCGCTTGAGATCGGCGAGATCGGAAGCCAGGCAAAGAATGGCCATAATCTCGGAGGCCACGGTGATCTGGAAGCCGTCCTCTCTGGGAACGCCGTTGGGCTTGCCGCCCAGACCCACGTTTACAAAGCGCAGTGCCCGGTCGTTCATGTCCATGCAGCGCTTGAACAGAATCCGGCGGGGATCGATCCCCAGCTCGTTTCCCTGCTGGAGGTGGTTGTCAATCACGGCAGAGAGCAGATTGTTTGCGGCGGTAATGGCGTGCATATCCCCGGTGAAGTGAAGGTTAATGTCCTCCATGGGGACAGCCTGAGCGTACCCGCCGCCTGCCGCGCCGCCCTTGACGCCGAATACCGGCCCCAGAGAGGGCTCCCGCAGGGCGGCGATGGCTTTTTTCCCGATCCGTGCCATGGCCTGGCCCAGGCCCACGGAGGTCGTGGTTTTGCCCTCTCCGGCAGGAGTGGGATTGATGGCGGTAACCAGGATGAGCTTCCCGTCGGGGCGATCCTTGAGGGACGCGTAAAGACCGCTGTCCAGCTTGCATTTATACTTGCCGTAGGGCTCGACGAACCGCTCGTCAATACCCGCCTCGCGGGCTATTTCGGTAATGGGCTTCATTTGGGCCTGCTGGGCGATTTTGATGTCCGACAGCATGAAGGCATATTCCTTTCTGACAGTAAATTCGTCCCAGGAAGGAGGGGAGGCGGACAGCTCGCAGCCGCCTGTTCCCGCAAAAAGCCTGAGATCCTTTTCAGTATATCATATCCCATCCGCTTTTTCTACATTTTTTTGCCGCTTCCCAAGAAAA
>JAAVZY010000142.1 GCA_022791945.1 Oscillospiraceae bacterium
AGCCGGATATCTATCCGGACAAGGCCGACTTTGAGGAAGCGCCTCCTCCCAGTGATGATGATCTCCCCTTTGCGTAAATCTGCAGCCCCCAAAGAGGCGGGTGCCGCTTTCGGGCGGCATCCGCCCAAAATATACAGAAACGGACTGGCGGTGGTGAAATATGGCGGTAAGGGATGGCGTAGATCTCGACAGGATTGTGGATTACAGGGCGGAGTATACCGCCGCCATTGCAAAATACAAAATCACGGGTGATAACCTGATCGGCCTCTGTCCTTTCCATGATGATGGAAAAAACAGCTTTTCGGTGGATTTGAAAACGGGACAATGGCATTGCTTCTCGGAGGATACAAGCGGTAACTTTATAACCTTTTGGGCCGAAATTCATGGATATGGCGAGGATACCACCAGAGCTTACAAGGAAATTCTGGAAAAGTATGGTGTGAGCTATGAAAGGTCCAAGCCTGCCAAAAAGGAAAGCGCCTCCAGCAGGCAGGATGTTTCGCCATACACTCTGGAACAGTACAGCGAGGACAAAAAACTCCCGTTGGAATTTTTAAGAGACACCTGCCGCCTGTCCACAGAGAGGGACAACAACGGAATCCCCTACCTCAGAATCCCGTACCTTGGGACAAACGGGCAGGCAGTCCTGAACCGGAAACGCTATGGGAAGAAGGATTTCCGCTGGGGCTACGGCTCCAAGGGGAAGATTTTCCCCTATGGCATGTGGCGGCTCCCGGAATTCCAAAAGCCCGGTTACTGCGTCTTGGTCGAGGGCGAGAGCGACACCCAAAGCCTCTGGTACATGGGCATCCCGGCCATCGGCATCCCGGGGGCTGCTATGTTCAAAGCGGAGCATACGGATTATTTCAAAGGGCTGAAGCTCTACATTCACCAAGAGCCGGACACCGGAGGCCAGACCTTCACGGACAAGCTGTTCCGCTGCCTCCACGATGGGGGCTTCACAGGGGAGGTTTACCGCTGGGAGTGCAAGTCGCTGGGCGAAAAAGACCCGTCTGACATTTTCATCAAAAATGGACGGGAAAACGGCGCAAAGCTGATCCGGCAGGCGCTGGGTGGAGCGGAACGGATCAGCCTCGATGAGTATGTGATCCCGGAGGCAATCGCCGGAGCGCCCATCACTCTGCGGCAGCCGGAGGGCTTCCTCTACTCGGACAAAGGAATCAGCATCATCGACCAAAAGACCCTGCGCCCTGTTTCCGTCTGCCGAACACCCATCATTCTGACAAAGCGTATTCGTTCCATGGACAGCGGGGAGGAAAAGATAGAGATTTCTTTTCTCCGGGATGGACGCTGGCGAACCTCCATATGGCCCAGGTCTACCATATTTTCAAGCCGGAAAATCACCGACCTTTCAGACCTGGGATGCACGATAACCAGCGAAAACGCAAAAGCGGTGGTGAGGTTTCTCGGAGCCTTAGAAGGAGAAAATCTGGATAAAATACCCTCTGCACAGGCCACCGGTATTCTGGGCTGGAAACCGGGATGCAAATTTATGCCCGGACACGATGACGGCCTGGTGCTGGACTGCGATCCGGGTATGCAGACTGTGGCCAGCGCATACCGCCAGAGCGGCACAATGGAGGGATGGCTCTCGGCCATGCGGCCCCATCGGGAGAGAAACAGGTTCCGTTTCATTCTGGCGGCAGCTTTCGCGGCCCCGCTGCTGAAGCTCACCTGCCAGCGTAATTTTCTTATCTACAACTGGGGTGGCTCAAGGGGCGGAAAGACCGCTGCCCTGCTGGCCGGAATGTCCGCGTGGGGCGATCCGGAGAAGCTCATGATCAGCTTCGACACCACAGTTGTAGGATTGGAGCATCGGGCCGGGCTGTGCTGCGATTTGCCGATAGGCATCGACGAACGCCAGCAGGCTGGAAACAGACAGGAATTTTTGGAACGATTGGTCTATATGCTTGCAAACGGCACCGGCAAGGTGCGGGGAGCCAGGGGCGGTGGTTTGCAGCCAGTGTATCAATGGCGTACCGTTGCCCTCTCTACCGGTGAGGAACCGCTGACCGTGGAAACCAGCAAGGGCGGCGTTGATACCCGTGCCCTGCAAATCTATGGCCCGCCCTTTGAGAACGAGGACGATGCCGGAGCCATGTATGGTCAAACAGCAGAGCATTATGGCCATGCGGGCTCAGCCTTTATCGAGCGGCTGGTGGAGATGAAGCAGGAAGATGTACGGGAACTCTTTCACTCCATGAGGGACTATGTGAAAAGCCTCAGCGATGGCGGGAATGGAGCGCATACGGCAGCGATCGCCCTTGTTTCCCTGGCAGACGCCATGATTGATACCTGGCTCTTTAAAAGCCTTGATGGAGCAACCATCTCGCCTAACAGCTGGGAGCGTGCCAAACAGATGGCCTCGGACATCTTGATGAACCAGGTGGAGAGCAACACTATGGATGTCAACGAGAACGCTACCCAATTCATCGTGGACTGGGTGCTGTCAAACAAGGCATACTTCGGCCCTAATACAGTCGGTACCTGCCTCGGCTTCACCAGCGACACAGGAAATACC
>JAAVZY010000149.1 GCA_022791945.1 Oscillospiraceae bacterium
ACTTTTGGCCGTCTATGTCCACAAGGCCGCCCTGGGCCGGGAGGGGGCCGAAGTCTTCAGCGGCCACATAAAAAAGCACCTGCCGGGCATAGATGCCGTCCATGTTGGATTTCATCTTCTTTTCCCGCTCGATGTTCTCCATGTCATCCAGCACAATGACCATGATTCTGTCGTTTACCCGGTGCCTCTCCCCGAATTCCGCCGGATTGAGGAAGATATTGCGGACGTCCGCTTTCAGGAGTTCTTTGAAGGTTGGGGTTTCCAAAGCGGCCGCCTCCTTTGCTCTGTCATTGGAATTTTGCCGGCCAGCTCCTCCCCGGTCAGCTCACCGCCCACGGCAATGCCGGGAAGGCCGGGTTCTGCCGCCGCCCTTTTGGCCGGTACCCATGCGGGAGGAGCGCAGTCACGCCACTTGGCTGAGCCGCTCTCCACCCAGGCGGATGCCAGCGCTGGGTTGTCCGAGGGGAGAATGTCCCCCGGCCTGAAGCGGCAGAATCCGGACTGGATGAAATCGAGTGCGATGAGCTCAGCCATTGATGCTTACCAGCACCGAGGTTCCAGAGGCATCGGCAGGAGCGGCGGCATACCCGGCCTTGACATGTGCGGCCCTTTCGTCCCCGGTTTTTCCGTTGTCTGCCGCATCGGTGATGCCGGTACCGTCAAAGTAGACGGTCTGCCCCATCTCGATGGCGGCAGTTCCGGTCTTTTTGATCTCGAAAACGCCGGTCATGTGCAGACTTCCGGTCTTTCCGGGAGGGATGGGGCAGCCGGTCACGCCGATGCGGTCTTTGAGGGCCACGACCGTGTCATTGGGGATGAGATTGTCGGTTGCGTTGGTATAGTCCAGCGCTTCGCCTCTCTGCAGATATTCAGCCATTGGTCTTTACTCCTTTCTCACTTCTCACTTTTCCAGAGGGCTGTTGATTACTTTGCCGGGATTCTTGATAGCACCGCGGTAGTCCATCACATTGATTCCCCAGTCCAGGTAGATGTCCCAGACAAAGCCCAGCTGGCCGGGGGTTTCCATCCGGCGGATGGTCGGCACTTCCTGCCCGTTGAGGTAGTCCACCTCAATGAAGGCGGTGTCGGCGCTGTTTGCGGTCATGAACCAGGGCATCACATTCCCGAAGCCGCCGCAGAGGGCATTGATGGTGGGGTCCTCCACGATCTGCATATCCTTGTATGCGTAGAGGGGATTCACCGCCTGGGTATTGCCCTCGGTGTGGATAGTGGGGCTGTTGAACAGGGTGTAGATGTCAAAAGTCAGACCGGCAGGGACAATGATCTTGCCGGGGCGCACGATGATGGGCTGATCGAATTCATCCTTTTGAGTGGACAGTGCCATGATCATGGCCTGCACCGCCTCCTGGGTGATGCCGGTCCCAGCTTTCAGCAGGTTCTTGTGGGCTGCGCTGAAGAGCGGGGTGCCATCGTAGATATTGGGATTGTTCAGAAGAATCCGATAGCACTGGGTGTTGATGGTTCTCCGTGCGGCGGCGGCGTGTCTGGCCGGGATGCGGGTCACCAGATCAATGTCATCATTGATGAATGCCTGGCGGCTCAAAGTAAACTGTTTCCCGTAGGTTCTGATCTGACGGGTGGGCAGTTTGGCATCGGTGGGCTTATCGCCTTTCAGCTCGCCGCCCTCCGGCACTTCCAGAAAGTCCCCGATAGGACCGGCCAGATAGTTGTTGTCATGAATCTTGAAGTCCTTCAGGCTGCCCTTGCGGGTCCAAAGGTCAAAGGTCACGGCGGCGGTGCGGTGGCCCTCCACATACGCCTTGTTGATGGCGTTGTCGAGGATGGTGGGGAATGCGGCGGTGGGGTTGTAATACTGCCGGGTGCAAATCTCCCGCAGAATCTCATCGCTGCTCATGTAGCGTGCGCCGGAAACACCGGAGCGCTCCAGGCAGGTAATCGCCAAATCCCGCAGGGACATGGCGGCAAACTGCGCCGAGCCATTGCTGGGCTTCTCCACCTGGACGCCGCCGCGAAGCAGGAGGCCGTCCACGGCATCCCGCCTGAATTCATCCTCGCCGCTGTCGGTGACATGAATGCCGGTGCCGATAGGGGCTTTGTCCCGCCGGAGTTCGTCCAGCACTGCGGCCCTGACCTGCTCCACGCTGAGGCCATCATCAATGTACTTACCGGGGTCGTACCCGAAATCCCGGCAGATGGCGGAGATTTCCTTCACCCGGTTGCGCTCGGCTGTCCGGGCGCGTTCCTCGATTTCCCGCTGCTGATCCGGGGGCGTGGTGGGCGCACCGGCGGAAGGGGCCGGAGGTGCGGGGGGATTCCCGCCCTGCTGGCGTTCCTCATCAGCGATTTCCCGATTCAGCTGGTCGATCTGGCCCTGCAGGGTACCAAATTCCGCCGTTTCCTCGGCGGTCATCTCTCTGCTTGCGGCCTTTGCAGCATTGACAAGTTCCTGTTGGCGCTTCAGGGCCGCTGCGCGTTTCTGCTTTTTGTCCATAGTTTCTAACCTCCTATGATATTCTTGTTGATTTGAAGCTGGCTCTCGTAGACGCTCAGAGGGGTTGCTCTGGGCTGTTCCGCCTCGCGGCCCACGCCGACCGTGGCATCCGCTGGCACCGACACGATGGAAATCTCAAAGGGCCACCATTTCCTTGCGATTTCACACGGCCCGGTAAAGCGGCCATCGGCGCTTGTCTTTCCGGCCATTACTTCCTCAAGTGAATCGATCCGGTACCCGACCGACACGCCTTTCAGCGTCCCGCTGCGTACCTTCTGGTAGATGATTTCGGATTGCTCATCGGTGTCGAATTCCACCTCTGCATATCCCCGGTTCCCATCTACCCATGCCCGGTTGACTTTCCCGATCACGGCATCCCGGTTGTGGTTGAACAGCAGACAGCCGATTTCATTCAGCCGCGCCAGATCAACAGCGCCGGGGCCGTGGTCCAGGATTTCCACGCCGAACCACCGCTCATAGGGTTCCTCCGAAGAGAAGGAAAGGGTGAATTTTCGCTCGTTCCCTTCTCCCTCCATGCGCTGGAGGGTTGCGGCCATCAGCGTCCGCCGGTCATTCCTCCCCGGCTTCTCCGTTCGTGTCCCCATCGCCGTCAGGCTCCGGGTTCTGGCCTCCATCGGGGGGAACGGCGGGAATCTGCCCACCACCGGGGGGCGGGGCGGATTCGGCGGGTTCGTCCTCGTAGAGACCGTCCGATTTCTTTTGTCCAAGGATTACACCTCCTAAATCCACGCCGTGTTCCTCTCTGGCGTAGTCTAAAACTTCGCAGATGTCATCAATCTGCTTTCTCCAATCCGCACCATTTTCTGCGGCAATCTGTTTGAATGTCTTCTGTCCGGTCATCAGTGCAATCTTGGTGGCGGTGGCCTCTTTGCTGGGGTCGATCCAGTCCTTTGGCGGTTTCTCGAAGGAATGACGGAAATACTCATCCTTTCGATTCCAGAAGTCCGGGATGGAAATCGCCCCGGCCAAAACCGCCGAAATGATGAAGGTTTCATAGATCTCATCCAGAATTTCCGCCAGCAGTTCATCTTCCTCTGCGTAGGTCATCCCGTCCTCGATCAGCCCCTGCCTGGCGCTGGAGTAGGTACATTGGCTCATATCCCTGGATGTGGCCTCGTAGCTGAGGCCCTGTCCGGCTCCGATCATGCGGAGCATGAGCTTGACATAGGCGGAGGCATCGGTGGATTGTCCCTGCGGATTGATGCTCTGGATTTCATCGCCGGGGTTCATTTCCAGCATCATGCCGGGAGAGAGGGTCTTTCCGTCATAAGTCTGCTTCCCGCCCACAGTCGTAGTGCCGGGCCTGCCCAGCCCAGCGGTCGGCAGGTTACGCTTGATGGCAATCCCGAAGCACGCCTCGATTCGCTGCTTGACCGAGAAGGCAGTCATAAACTCATTTGCATCCCTTATTCGGGTGATGGTCTGGGCCATGTCCGACATTTCCCGAAGCTGAGAGGGGCGGCGCTTGCTGGAGTAAAAAATTACATCTCCCGCCGGGAGGAATACCGGCTCTGTGATGCTCATCCCATCCAGGGAATACTGCCGAATCCAATAGCCGGCCGGGGCGTTGTATTGGTCGTATTCAATGCCGCCAACTATCCGATTTCCTTTGTGCTTTGGGGCAATCTGCGATGCATCCAGTTCATCCACCTCGAACAGCTGCAGCTTGAAAGGGAGAACGCCGCCCTTGGTGTATCGTTTAACAAAAAGGATTCCTCCATCCACCTTTTTCCGGCGCACAGCCATGCGGAGCATCTGATTCAGGCTTTGGGTGCCGGTCACATCGCAGTTGCGCTTTTTGCACCACGTTTTCCAGAGCCTTTCGATTTCGCTGTTCAGCTGTTCGCTTGGCGTATTGGCCTGAAGGATGAGGCCCTTTCCCACTATATTGCGGACGAATGGGCCTATCAGTGAATTGGCTATATCGCTGTTTCTCTCCAGAGCCCTGGCTCTTGCCCTGACGGTATCTCTGCTGTACCGGTCGGTGTATTCGGCGCTCTGGTTAAATACCCGCCAGTTTGCGTTCAGCCGGCTTCCGTTTCCGGCATCGTAGCTGCGGCGCTGTTCCTCCATGATCTGCCGCCATGCTTCCCGTGTGGCCCCGGCCTCCGGATTGAACCAGCCGATGATTTTGTCAATGATGTTCATGCGCTCACCTCGAATCGAAAACAGCGACAAAGGTATCCGAGAGGAGCATGGAAGATTCGCCGTTTGCCAGCTCTGCTTCCAGTTCATTCCGCATGGCCCTCAAAAGGGCGAGGTCTGCCCTTGTCACGCTCCGGCTGCCGAGCTTGTAGGATTGCCCTCCTAATAAGACCGATTGAATTGCCCTATTAACCTCTGCCAGCCGCTGTTCCGCCGTATAGTCGTTCACGGTTACTCTCCTCCTAAATCCACGATTCATGCTGCCCGATCCAGCTTTCTTCCGGGGAGTAGACCGGATCAGGCTTTTTCTCCGCCTCTTTGCGGGGCTGGATCTCTGTATCGTCCAGATGAAAATACCGGGCGCCCAGCACATCGGCGGCGCACATGGCATAGACCTCTGTGTCCAGGTAGTGGTTATCCGCGTGGGAAGATTTCAGCACCCATTTCTGGATGGTGCGCTCACCGCTTTTGACGCTGACCTTGTGTTCCGCTGTCACCTGTTCCGCATATTCCCGGTCGCATCCGAGATAAACCATCCAGCTGCCGGTCCCGTTTTCTTTCCGCATTCGCCCGGCGATCATGTCCTTGTACTTTCCGGTGTCGATCATCACCAGATTCATGCCGTAGGCTTTGCTATCGGTGCGGTTCACCTTGGAGAGCCGGAAGTGGGTATCCATGGGATGGGACGATCCCTTGCTGGGGAGCGCCCAGTCCGCATTCACTGAACAGAAATCATAGACCAGGTCGGTGTTGTCACCGCTGTCGATGAGGGCCAGCGCCACCACCATCGGATCGCCGCCATCCTCGCGAGGGTACTGCAGGTTCATGATGTGTTCCACCTCTGCGAAGCTGTCCGCCTGACCGTGGGCGATATTCTGGCTGGTCAGGTGGTTTCCCCATGCCCGGATAGACCAGTAGACGCTGGATTCCTGCACATCCACGCCGGCGGTCAGGAGCTTTGCCCACTTCGGGACCGTGAGTTCCGGCAGCGCCGTCTGGCGCTCCAGTACAAGGTCTGCATTGGTTTTTAATTTGGTATCCTCCCATGGTTCGGCAAACCACGAGTTCGTGAAGTTCTGAAAGGCATCGGGATCGTCCTTGCTGGTAAGGAACGCCTTGACCATTTCGGAAAACCGGACGAAGGGGGAATACAGAGTATTGATCCAGTAGGCCACCCGTCGTGCCGGTTTCGCCCGTTCCTCCACCACCCGCCACTCCCCGAAGCGGAGCATCCGGGGCTTGTGCTGGTCTGTAATGACAGCCCCGCATTCCTGGCAGACATATGCGGCCAGCTCCGCCCGCTCCGAGCAGCTCATCCCCTCATCGGGAAATTTCACCTGCTTCCATTTCAGCTCAATGAATTTCCCACAGTGGGGACAGGGGACAAAGTAGTGCTTTACGACATCTGCCCCCTCCATGGCTTTCCAGATGTGTCCGGTTTTCAGGGTGGGGGTGGAGGTCATGAAGATTTTTCGGTTGTGGAAAGTCTTTGTCCGCTCTTTGGCCAGCGAGATTGGGTCTGCCTCTTTTTTGGACGCGCCGGGGTACTTGTCCACCTCATCCAGAAAAAGAAATCGGATTGCTTTACTGGCCAGTTGGGAGGGGCTGTTGGATCCGACCATGCTCAGGTACATTCCATCAAATTGAAGCTCTGATTTTGAGGATTCGCTTTCCCGATACCGCCGCCGGAGTGTGGGCGCTGCGTAGATCATGGGGCGGAACCGGTTGACCACCAGGCTCTCTGCCAGAACATCCGAAGGGTACACGCACATGGTAGGCGATGGGTCTTGCTGGATTGCCCAGCCCAGCATATTGAGCAGGGCCTCGGTGCCGCCGACCTGCGAGGGCTTGACGAAGATGATTTCCTCTGTTTCGTAGTTGCACAGCTCATCCATGATCCCGGCGAGGTATGGGGTTTTGTCATTCCGCCATGGCCCCGGCATGGCCGATGATTTGGAATCCAGCACCCTGTATTTTTCGGCCCACTCCGAGACCGTGATATTCTCCGGTGGCTTCAGGGATTCGAGGGCCGCTTTTTGATAGGGCGCTACCGGGTATTTGCGGAATCGGGGGCTTCTACTTCCTGCCGCCATCCTGCTTTGATACCCCCGCCACCACGAAAGCGACCAGCAGATTGCGGATTTTTTGGTGAAGCTCTTTCTCGATCCGCCGGGCTTCCAGAGGGTCGATGTATCCGCTGATCTCATCCGTCAGCCGGGCCGGGAGGCTCATGGCAAAATTCTTGAAGGTCACGAAGAACCGCTCATAGTCCATTGTGACTTCCTCCACCGCTATGTACTTCCCGGCGGCGATGTCGGTTTTCAGGCGGTGCAGTTCGCCCTGGGATTCCTTCAGGGCAATGTCTGCTTTCATCTTCTGTTCCCGGAGTTCAAGCTCTTTCTCAGAGCGGTCTTTGCCGTATGCCTTGTCCGACAGGTATTTGACGTACTGCTGGATGGTCGGCACAAGGTCATACCGCCGCCCGTCCACCGTTTCGGTCGTGGGCAGGACGCCCTCCTGCGTCAGCTGCTGGATGCGGCGGACGGTGACGCCGAAAAGCTGGGCGATGATCTCTACCCTGTAAAGCCCGCCTCCGGCCACGTTTCTGTTGTTGTCCAAATAAAGAACCTCCCCTCGCAGAATTTCATGCCGAAGCTGTTCCGTGGTCATACAGCACCGCCTTTTTTCCGGTGTAGGCTTCCCAGCGCTGGACGATCACATCCACATTGCGCTCATCGTACTCCATAAGGTAGGCCCTCCGGCCCAGCTGTTCCGCCGCCATGAGGGTGGTGCCGCTTCCTCCGAAGAAGTCGCCGATATTCCATCCCGGTTTGCTGGAGTTGTTCATCAGCCGCCCGACCAATGGGATGGGCTTCATGGTGGGGTGCAGGGCACTCCTGGACGGTTTGTTCTCAAAGTGAACGGTAGTCAGCTCCTTGTACTGCCGGGTATATTGTTCGATGAAGGTCAGAAGTTCCTGCTTCTTCATGGATTTGAAGTCCGGTTCCTCTTCCAGCAGGACAGTGTCCTGAGTGCGGTCATGAATGAAATAATGTGCCGCACCTTCTTTCCAGCCATAGAGAATCGGCTCATGCCGCCATTGGTAATCCTGACGGCCAAGGACAAAGGCGTTCTTTTCCCATATCAGGCATTGCGCCATTTTCAGCCCTGCATCCGCATAGGCCTGTCGGAATTGAAATCCAGTGCTTTCGGCATGGAAAACATAGATTGCGGCACCGGGCCGCATAGACTGGTTCATATTCTGGAATGCGGCCAGCAGAAATTTGTAAAAGCTCAGGGCATCCATGTGGTCGTTTTCGATAACGTTATTCGTCCTGCTGCCTTTCTGGCCGAGACGGCCTTCTAAAAATTCAGCTTTTGCACCGTAGTCTACATTATAGGGCGGGTCAGTGATGATGAGGTCGAGTTTTGCACCGCTCATCAGCCGCCCCACATCGGAGGCGTCAGTGGAATCACCGCACATGAGGCGGTGCCGCCCCAATTGCCAGATGTCCCCCTTGCGGGTGGTGGGGACATCAATATCCCTTGCGGCTTCTTCCGGGTCGAAGTCATCCTCTGCGGCCTCTGGCGGGATGTCCAGCTCCTGAATCAAATCTTCCAGGTCGGGGCGCTGAAAGCCTGTGACCGAAAAGTCATAGCCTTCCAGGTCAAGCTCCATCAGCAGGTCTTTCAGGATGGCGTTGTCCCACTTGCCGGTGATTTTGTTCAGGGCAATGTTCAGGGCCTTTTCCTTCGCCTTGTCCTGAATGTCGAGAATGATAACCTCTGCCTCGGTATAGCCCAGGTCCATCATCACATTGCGGCGCTGGTGGCCCTTGATGATGGTGCCGTCGCTGTTGATCACGATGGGGTCAGCGTACCCGAATTCGTTCAGGCTGCTGCGAATCTGGATATATTCCGGGTCATCCGGGGTCAGCTCCTTGCGGGGATTGTACTCTGCCGGCCGCAAATCGGCCAGCTTTCGCCGTTCAAATTGCACGGCCAGCCCTCCTTTTTGGCCCCGGTATGGGACCTGCGTAACGAAACGCCGGAAAATTTTTTGATTTCAGGGGAAAAACCATCGGGCCTTCCTCGCCCCGCAGTGGGCTCCGGGGGTAAGTAGTACCTACAGCCACGCGGGGTGGGGCGCCTGCTGCATGTTTGCCTCCGTGTCTGCTTGGGAATCTGCGGAAGCGCTTGACTTATGCGCACTAAATGCGTATAATAAAATCAAGAGGTGGGGGATATGAAGCAAAAAGACCTGCTCAGGCTTCTTGAGAAAAACGGCTGGTGGAAATTACGGGAGGGAGCAAATCACATCGTCTATACAAACGGAAAAGAAAATGAAGTGATTCCAAGACACCGGGAACTGAATGAGATGCTTGCAAAAGCGATCATCAAACGGCGGGAGCTGAAATAGGCCCCTGGTCTGAAAATATGGAAAGGGGATTTTGCAATGAAAGCGGTCTATTCCATTATCCTGACGCCTGCTGAAAACGGGTATGTGGTCAGCATTCCCGATTTAAGGCTTAATACGGAGGGGAACGACATCCCCGAGGCGATTGCAATGGCGCGGGATGCGATCGGCCTGTGGGGAATCTGCGAAGAGGATGCAGGCCGGGCAATTCCGCCATCGTCCGAACAGCTTCCTCCCCATGCGGAAAACGAGCTGGCGACGCTTGTAGACATTGACTTTGACGCCTACCGGCGCGCCAACGATCTGCGGACAGTACGCAAAAATGTGACGCTTCCCTCATGGCTGAACAGCCTTGCGGAAAGCGCTGGCTTGAATTTTTCCCAAGTGCTTCAGGACGGGTTAAAAGCCAAGCTGCATGTTGCAGACAGGCATTGAAAACGCCGGCAGCCCCGAGGATATTCCTCGGGGCTGCTTTTCCTGTATACAGTATACCACAGATGATCGGGACATTTGGGACAACTTTTTATTTCTCCGAATTTTTCAGGTATCTGTAGCACATTTTTCTTGCGCTGTCTCCGGTGTTGCTCCCGATTTTTTCTGCCACCTGCTCCCAAGAAAGGCCGTTGATAAAGCGATAGGTAAAAATCTGCCGCATGAGACTGTCGCTGATTTCGCTGATGTACCGTTCCAGGCAGATTTGTTCGAAGATGCACCGTTTCCGTTTGGCCGCTATGATGTCCCGAAGATCAACGATCTCCGCCGCGTAAAGGCCCACCTTGTCCGCTGCGCCGGCACCCTGCGGCATCCCGGAGAACTTCATCCCTCCGGGACGGAGCTTCGCCTCCAATTCCTCCAGGCGTCGCTCATCCATCGCGATCTCGCGCTGAAGGTAGTAGAGCTGGGATAGTTCTTTCAGTGTCATGGCATCCTCCTTGGGCTTTTCCCGACCTCTATTGCCGGTTTTTTCGCTGGGGGCCAGAATGCAGGCCCTGCTGCCGCCTCGTCCATCCGCTGTCTGAAGCCGCCCGGTTTGATGGATTTACTCTTCTTCATTCCGCATCCTCCTCTCTATGATCTGTTTGGCGTCCGCCGGGGTAGAAACCACAGCGGCAAATCCTCCGGCGGCGTTGATCTGCCTGATAGTCTGTTCCTGCAGCTTGGTCAGCTTCCCGATTCCGGGGCGCTTGACCTCGAATCCGAAAAAGCGGCCGTCAATCACGCAGCAGATGTCTGGAATACCGCCCCGGCTGTAGGGACCGGCGGCAGCTTTCCAAACGAAAGCGCCGGGATAGGTGCTTTTCAGCCAGCGGATAATTTTTGCCTGGTACCAGCTCTCCTTGCGGGAGACTTCTATGGCCTTTTCCATCATGTCCCCTCCATCAGCGAGGGAGCTTCCTGAAAATCCGGCTCCCCGGTGGCCGGGACGTCAGCCCACTCCCCTGCGGTATCCGGTGCAGGGCGGTCGGTGAACAGTTCCCGGTTTCCCTGTTCGCTCTCCATAAACCGGCTGGCCATCATGTCCGCTGTCTGAAGGGCAAGGACGGCGGGATACTGTTCGATGCTCTGGCCGACCGCCGCATCGTTGTCCCTGTCCCCATTGAAGCCCATGTGGTGCCAGATGCTGTAAAGCTCCTGATTGGTAAGGTTGATGTACTGCTTGATGATCATGGCGCTCTTGGGGCCATGGCCCAGCGGCATCCGGTCGTTCACAGTGTAGAAGGGCACCTTCTCCCATCTGCCTGTCTGTTCGTTTTTCACATTCCGGGTGCTGGTTCCATAGAAATAGGTCTTGCAGAGGTCGTGGAGCAGGGCCATGATGGTCACGCTCTCATCCGGGATGGTGTCTACCACTTTCCCGGCGGCGAGATACTCCCAGCGATTTTCACTCTGGCTCCACCGCAGGAGGCCCCGCAGGGCATCCAGGACATTGAGGCTGTGCTGAAGCAAGCCGCCGGGGGTGGAGAGGTGATATTTGGTGCTGGCCGGGGCCGTGTAGAAGTCGCTCTTTTTGATGTACTCCATGAGCTTGTCCATGCCGGGGCGCTGAATTTTGGCGAGTTCCGCTTCAAAGCGGGAGATCAATTTCTCTGTGTTCATTGTCATCATCCTTTCGTTGGCGGGAGTGCTGCTTCCGGCTGCGGCATATCCTTCGGTAGTAGTTGAAAGGTGAGCAATCCCTTTTTGGTTTTTCCCACGAATTGAAAGCCAGCCTTTTCGTAGGTATATCCCCAAGTGTCCATCCCGTGTCGCTTTGTGGGCTTGACCTTTTTGGTGTCAATAAAGGTTATCATTCCAAGTTCCGGCGGCTCTCCAAAATAGGCCCTTGTTGCCGCCACTGCTTCACATATTAACCGGGAGGCTACTCCGGCACCTTCGTTTCTGAAAGCAGAACAAATCCAAGCCCCGCCCCATTGATGCTTGACATATTCTGCAAAGGGAAAGGAAGTTACCCAAAACGCCCGGCCTTGTTCACTTTTGGTGTAAAGCACACAGCACCGACCTGGGGGGGACAAATTGAGAAGTTCCAGGCTTCTGGCGGTTGTAATGCCGGTCGGCTATAGCCATTGCCAAAGGATCAGCCCTATTGGATTGGTGCCAGATCATCCCAGCCACTCTTTCCAATCCAGCCGCTGGCCGCAATGGTAGCAGTAATCGGCTATTCCTGTTCCAGTAAATGCGCCGCCGCAGGCGGGGCATCTGTAGTCGCTGGTACATCTCGCCCCATTGTCTCTGATCTTTATGGGCTTTTGGGGAATGTGCTTTCCGGCCAGTTCTAATGTCTCACTGGCGCTCAGGCCGGTGTCCTCATAGGCGGCGAGCCGATCAACAGCCAAGCGGAAGCGATTCATCAAATCTGCCTGCGCTTCGCTCTCGCTCCGATATGCGTCCGCCATTTTCAGCGCCGCCCCGGCTGGGGTTCGGATTGTCATTCTCTGCATTGTGCTGCCTCCATTCTTTCCAGTTTCTAAAAAAGGCGCAGGTTTAAGCTCTGCTCTAGCATCTTCCACCGAAATCGAGAATCACCCGGAATGAGAAGATGCTCATCTTCGAGTTGAAACCGTTTATCATAGTCATGAAGAGTGTGTCCGTTTGCTTTGAATTTCATCGGACTATCTGCATCCCAGCGAAGCATAAGCGCCCAATACTCTGGATATTTTTTTCTTAATATCCGTAATGCTTCCGGGCGTTGCTGTGGGCAAAACCAGCAGCCGCCTCTGGAGTAATCGGTGTAGATAGGGGAAAGCAGCCCATTTTTATCGCACCATTTACGGCAGTCTGCCTCTGTCCATCCTGCCGCAACAAGAGGCATTTTGACGTCTTGCTTCATTTGATGCTGTTCTATTCGGTCTGATTCGTCTGCAGCGATTCCCCAGTAAGCAATTTTCCCGCTCATAGCTTTGCCAAGCGGTTCCCGCTTACAACTTGACTGGATTTCACAGCCTTTTATTCGAGGCCAGCCAGACATTTCACCCACTCTGTTTCCCCGTATCCGTTTCCTGTAGATTAGCTGCTCTGCCGTATACGGTCCTCTGACGTGTTCAACCTGCAAGCCCCACCGTTTCTGAATGATGTTGTCCGCATACGCCTTAAATTCCACCATGGGCGGAAGATCCGCCGGCAGGATATCCGTGGCC
>JAAVZY010000039.1 GCA_022791945.1 Oscillospiraceae bacterium
AGGTTACGTATCCATTCCTCAGTGGCAATGGACGGGCGTCTGTTTATCCAGTATATCGCCCTGATACTTTCTTCCCAGATTAAAAACATCATGAATGAGGCCGGATGGTTCAAGAGCCATAATATGCAGGAAGTGATAGATTAGATGAAATCCCTGCGGGTAGTTTCTGTAGAAGGGACGCGTAAGCCGATCTACACAACGACAACAGCTTTTCAGAGAGAGATTATTGAACTCTTTGGGCTAAACATCGGCTGACATATGTATAATTGATACGGGATTTTAGGAGGTAAGGGTGTCCTTGGGGGTGCCGGGCACCAGAAAAAGGAGAAAGGCCAGCAGATAGACCCGGCCGGTGTCCTTCAGGAAGCGCATGGACGGAGCTTCTCCGGGGGAAGGAAGGCCTCCACCAGCCGGACGCCGAACTTCCGGGTCAGGAGGTAGATCAGGACCGTGCCGATGGCTGTTCCCAGGGTGCAGAGAAGCCAGCCGATCCATGCCCCGAAGGCGTATCCAGCGCCCACCTCCACGATTTCCGCCGGGAGAATGGTAATCACCGTCTGCAGCACCCGGATGGCAACCAGCAGAACCCCGCCCCAGATGCCGTGGCTTTCCACCCAGGCCCGGAACCGATCCGGCTCGCCGATGAAGTCTATCAGGGGCTTGCCCACAAACCAGGCCAGCAGTCCCATCACCGTCAAGGTGATCCCCAGGGATATCAGGCCTGTGATCTGCCGGCGGCGTCTGGCCGGATCCTTCTGATTCCGGCAGATATCCCCGCCGGTGCTCCTTCTGTGTGTCATGACTGTTCCTTTCTTCAGCGGCGGCGGGCCGTTCGTGCCTGTCCGGAAAGGGGCCAGCCCCTCTCCCGCTGATACGATCCAAGTTTGTTTTTATTCTAGCGCTTTTTCCCCAGGAAATCCATTGTTTTTCGTGACAAATATCTTACGATTGTGAAAGGGGAAAGTCTTCACCAGGGGATGGCAAGGCCGCGAGACTCTGTCTCGCGCTCTGCGGTGCGTCGTGAAACGACGCACCTAGGAATTCGGCTTCGCCGAATTCTGAGATGCGCCGCTGGCGGCGCATCGGGAAGGGATTCCCCTTGGATTCCCATTATTTTAAGGGCTTTTTTACGGGCGAAAAAAAGGTGGGGTCAAGTCTGTAGAGACTTCCTTCCTCCTGCCACGCAGAGAGTTTGATTCACGCAGGACGCTTTTTTTCGTAAAGAAAAAAAGCTCCTTTGTGGGTGCAGGGAACTCTCTGCTCCGCGCCCAGAGCTGAACGTTTTCTTTACGAAAAAGTGGGTAGGCGGGAGATCGTCCCTGCGGGAAGCAGCAGCGAGGAAGATCCCCCACTCCCCCCAAAATTTACGGGAATCCAAGGGGATTTAATCCCCTTGGCAGGTGCTCGAGGGCAGCGTCCTCTAGGTCTTCACCCGACACCAAAGGATCTTGAACAGACTCTAAGAAGTTGCGGTTTCAGGAGGCGCATGGTACAATAAATCCATATCAGGGCGGGAATTTGCAGGAAGGAGTGTTCATCTATGCTTCCATATGAGACTATCGACGGAGGCAGGCCCTTCAACTGGGAAAAGACATCGGCGGATTACGGGCGATCCCCAAAGCCTGAGAAACAGGAGGCGGCAATCAGATGAGGGAAAAAAGGTTTGACGTGACAGCCCTGGGGGAGCTGCTGATTGACTTTACGGAAAACGGCCTGAGCGGGCAGGGAAACAGCCTGTTTGAGGCCAATCCCGGCGGTGCGCCCTGCAACGTGCTGGCCATGCTGGGAAAGCTGGACCGCTCCTGCGCCTTTGTGGGCAAGGTGGGCGGCGATATATTCGGCCGCCTGCTCCGTGACGCGGCGGCAAACGCTGGAATCTGCACGGATTATCTGGTTTTTGACGAGACGGTGCGCACCACCCTGGCCTTTGTAAAGACCCTGCCCGGCGGTGAACGGGATTTTTCCTTTTACCGGAATCCCGGCGCGGACATGATGCTGACGGAATCGGATCTGCCCCTGGAGGTCATCGGCCAAAGCCGGATTTTTCATTTTGGCACCCTGTCCATGACCCATGAGGGCGTGCGCCGGGCCACCCGCAGGGCCATTGACTGCGCGAGGGCAGGCGGCGCGCTGCTCTCTTTTGATCCAAACCTCCGGCCGCCCCTGTGGAACGATCTGGAGGAAGCCCGGGAGCAGCTCCGCTATGGCCTGGCCCGCTGTCACATCCTGAAGATCGCTGACAACGAGCTGACCTTCATGACCGGAGAAACCGATCCGGACAGAGGCGCGGCGATCCTCCGGGAGCAATACCCGGACATCCGCCTGCTGAACGTAACAGCCGGCCCGGCGGGAAGCTATGCTTATTATGAGGGGCTCCGGGTATTCCAGCCGGCCCGGGATCTGGGCGGCGTGATTGAAACCACAGGGGCCGGGGATACCTTCTGTGCCTGTGTCCTGGATTACGTGCTCCGCTGCGGCTTAACCGGCCTGACTGCCGCCGGATTATCGGAAATGCTCCGCTTTGCCAATACTGCCGCTTATCTGGTCACCACCCGTAAGGGCGCGCTCCTCTCCATGCCGGACCGCTCCCAGGTAGAAGCGCTTTTGTGAGCGCCCGCTCGGAGTCTCTGTGTGGTCGGAAGGGCAGAGCCCTCGAGGTCTTCCTGTTGACATGCGCAGTCTCCGAGCTTCTCTGTCGGGCTCCGGACAGATTCCGAAAAAAAGAGCTTGACAATTCCTGGGGGATCCGCTATACTGAGGCTACTATGCCGTTTGAGAGCGGCATGCATTCACCACTCACCCACTTTACCGGAAAGGAGGCGGACTACATGACACTGCGGCGGTCAAGCGTAAGCGCAGCCACACGCATAGACACACCAGAGGTGCCCTATTGCCCGCCTTCGGATCCTACGGCGCAATAGGTGGAGCTCCGCGCTCCGGACAACCGGGCTTTCCCCGCTGATCCACGCACCTGAGCAATGCTTAGGTGCGTTTTTTGCGTCTGTCAACTTATTTGAAACGGGAGGGAGATCGTTTGAACGCTCCAACGAAAAAGCAGAGCCGGGCGGCCCTGATCCTGGATTTGACCAAGGGCTACCGCTGGCTTTTGGCCATCTCGGTCATCGGTACCATCCTGGCCATCTTCGCAAACTTCCTGACGCCGCAGGTGTTCCGCTTCACTGTGGACTCCGTCCTGGGCGAGGAGCCCATGCCGGCTTTCCTGCAGGCCTGGCTGGCGGATAAGGGCGGCCGGGAATACCTGCGGGACAACCTGATCCTCTGCGCGGCCGCATCTATGCTCTGCTCGGTGGTGGCAGGGCTCTGCAACCTCTGCCGCATCACCCTGGCTAAGGCTTCCGAGGGCATGGTCAACAAGCTTCGGGATCGGCTCTACACCCACATACAGCGCCTGCCCTATCACTGGCACATCGGCCAGCAGACCGGCGACATCATCCAGAGATGCACCTCCGACGTGGAGGTGATCCGGGGCTTCCTCTCCGACCAGCTGCTGGAGATGTTCCGCACCGTTTTCCTGATTGTGGCCGCGCTGATCCTCATGTTCTCCATGAATGTGAAGCTCTCCCTGATTGCGGCCGCCTTTATCCCCATCATGCTCTTCTACTCCGGGTTCTTCTTCTCCCGGATCGCCCGGAACTTCCAGAAGGCCGACGAGGCGGAGGGGGCGCTCTCCGCCGCCGCCCAGGAAAATTTTACCGGCGTCCGGGTGGTGCGCGCCTTCGGGCGGGAAGCCTATGAGATGAACCGCTTCAATGAGAAAAACGAGTTTTTCGCCGGGCTGTGGATTAAGCTCTGCAACCTGCTGGCCTACTACTGGGGAATCGGCGATTTTGTCTCCAACATCCAGGTGCTGTCCATCATCGTCTTTGGATGTGTGGAGGCGGTTTCCGGGAGCATCACCCTGGGCGAATTCCTGGTGTTTGTGTCCTACAATTCCATGCTGGTCTGGCCGGTGCGGAGCCTGGGACGGATCCTCTCTGAAATGAGCAAAACCGGCGTTTCCATGCAGCGTATCGGCGAGATCCTGGACGCGGAGGAGGAGATCGATCCGCCCGAGGCCCTCACGCCGCCCATGGACGGGGACATTGTATTTGATCACGTGAACTTCGATTACCACGGGGTCAACCCGGTCCTCAAGGACATCAGCTTTACCATTCGGGCAGGCTCCACCGTGGGCGTCCTGGGTGGCACGGGGTCCGGAAAGTCCACTCTGATGTACCTGCTGGACCGGCTTTACGACCTGCCGGAGGGCTCCGGCAGCATCACCATCGGTGGGGTGGATCTCCGGAAGATCCGCCGGGACTGGCTCCGGAAAAGCGTGGGCTTTGTGCTCCAGGAGCCCTTCCTCTTCTCCAAAACCATCAAGGAAAACATCGCCATCTCCCAGGAAGCACCGGACATGGGGGCTATCCGCCACAGCGCGGCCATCGCCGCGGTGGACGAGGCCATCACCGAGTTTGCCCAGGGGTATGATACCGTGGTGGGCGAGCGGGGCGTGACCCTCTCCGGCGGGCAGAAGCAGCGGGTAGCCATTGCCCGGATGCTGATGCAGCAGGCGCCGGTGATGGTGTTCGACGACTCCCTGTCCGCGGTGGACAGCGAAACCGACGCGAAAATCCGTTCCGCTCTGAAAACCGGCACCGGGAACAGCACGGTCATCCTCATCTCCCACCGGATCACCACCCTGATGCACGCGGATCAGATCATCGTGCTGGAGAACGGGCGGGTAGCCCAGATCGGCACCCATGAGGAGCTGGCCGCCCGGGAGGGCGTCTACCAGCAGATCTACGAGATCCAGGGCACCCTGGAAAACGAGCTGCGGGAAATGGAGGAGGCCCGTGCCCTTCACAAAGCAGCACAACAGTAAAGGAGGCGCGACCCATGCCCAACTATGACGAGGACGAGAAGCGTCCATTTAATCTAAAGGTCTGGCTGAAGCTGGGGCCCTTCCTGCGGCCCTACCGGTATCGGATCCTCTTCGCCATCATCCTTTTGCAGCTGGTCTGCGCGGCGATTGATATCTGTTACCCGCTCTTCCAGACCTATGCCATCAAAACCTTCATTGAGCCGGGAACCACCGAGGGGCTGGGGCCCTTCGCCTTGCTCTACGCAGGAGTCCTGGCAATTCAGACCATTATTGTCATTGTATTCTGCCGTTCGGCGGCAGTGGTGGAAATGAAGCTGGGCCGGGATTTGAAGCGGACGGTGTTCAACCACCTGCAGACCCTGTCCTTCTCCTACTACAACGTAACCCCTGTAGGCTATATGATCGCCCGGTGCATGAGCGATACCAACCGGATCGGCGGCGTTATGGCTTGGCGGATGATGGATCTGATCTGGTCCCTGGCCTATGTGGTGGGGGTGTTCATCGCCATGTTCCTGGTGAACTGGAAGCTGGCCCTGCTGGTTCTGGCAGTGGTGCCCTTCATCGCCATTTTCACCGTGCTGTTTCAGAAGCGGATCCTGGATCTGAACCGCCGGATCCGCCGGATCAACTCCACCATGACCGGCGCCTTCAACGAGGGCATCACCGGCGCCCGCACCTCCAAAACCCTGGTGATTGAGGAAAAGAACAGCCGGGAATTCGGCGTGATCACCAAGGATATGTATCACAGCTCCGTGCGGGCGGTTACCCTGAACGCCCTGTATGTGCCCATTGTACTGTTTTTCAGCTCTCTGGCGGTTGCGCTGGTGCTCTACCGGGGCGGCTATATGACCATCACGGGCGTGGTGGATGTGGCCATCCTTTCCGCCTTTGTCTCCTGGGCCATCAATATCTTCGAGCCCATCCAGCAGCTAGCCCGGGTGGTGGCGGACTTTGTCTCCACCCAGGCCAATATTGAGCGGGTAACGGAGATGCTGGAGACCAAGCCCACCATCACCGACACCCCGGAAGTGCTTGAAAAGTACGGGGACACCTTCTCCCCCAAGCGTGAAAACTGGGAGGAGATCAAGGGCGACATAGAGTTCCGGAACGTCTGGTTCAAATATCCGGACGGCGAGGACTACATCCTCACGGATTTCAATCTGAAAATCAAGGCGGGCACCACGGTAGCCATCGTAGGGGAGACGGGCGCGGGCAAATCCACCCTGGTGAATCTGGCCTGCCGGTTCTTCGAGC
Organism: Oscillospiraceae bacterium; assembly: GCA_022791945.1. Classification (GTDB taxonomy): domain Bacteria; phylum Bacillota; class Clostridia; order Oscillospirales; family Ruminococcaceae; genus Paludihabitans. Next base: position 6,140 of record JAAVZY010000039.1, read on the forward strand.
CCACCCAGGGCGAGATCCTGATTGACGGAGTGGACTACCGGGAGCGGAGCCAGCTCTGGCTTCACTCCAGCCTGGGCTACGTGCTTCAGAATCCCCACCTGTTTTCCGGCACCATCCGGGAGAATATCCGTTACGGCAGGCTGGACGCCACCGACGCGGAGGTGGAGGAGGCGGCGAAGATTGTCTCGGCCCACGATCTGATTCTCTCCATGGAAAAGGGGTATGACAGCGACGTAGGCGAGGGAGGCGACCGCCTTTCCACAGGGGAAAAGCAGCTGATCTCCTTTGCCCGGGCGGTGCTGGCGGATCCCCGGATCTTCGTGCTGGACGAAGCGACCTCCTCCATTGATACCAAGACCGAGCAGATGATCCAGGACGCCATTGCCCACCTGCTGAAGAACCGAACCTCCTTCCTGATTGCCCACCGGCTCTCTACCATCCGGAAGGCGGACGTGATCCTGGTGGTGCGGGACGGCAAGATCATCGAGCGGGGCACTCACCGGGAGCTGCTGGCCCAGCAGGGCTATTACGCAACCCTCTACCGCAACCAATACGAACAAGAAGCCCAGGAACAAATCTTCTCCGAACACTAAGGGCAAGATCTTGGGGACTCCGTCCCCAAACCTCTGCCAAAGGGGACTGGTCCCCTTTGGAATCCCATAACAGGTTTGAAGGAAGGACCCCGGCGTATGCTGCGCATACGCCGGGGCCCTTCCTTCAAACCTGCGATGAGAATCCAAGGAGGCTCGCCTCCTTGGCGGAGTTTGAGGCGGAGCCTCAAGGTCTTGCCCCTTAGCCTTCGAGCTCGGTGCGGACTTCGCGGAAGCACTGGACGGCGTAGTCCAGGTCCTCGCGGGTGTGCGCACCGGAAACCTGAACCCGGATCCGAGCCTTGCCCTCCGGAACCACCGGATAGGTAAAGGAGGTTACGTACACGCCCTTGGCCAGGAGCAGCTCCGCCGCCTTTGCGGCCTTGAACGCGTCGTAGAACATCACCGCCACGATGGGATGGGTGCTCTCAATGATATCAAAGCCTACGCCGGCCATCTGCTCGCGGAAATACCGGGTGTTTTCGTGAAGCCGGGCGCGAACCTCGTCTCCCTGCCCCAGCAGCTCGATCACCTTCAGAGAAGCGGAAGCAATGGCGGGGGCCAGGGTGTTCGAGAACAGATAGGGGCGGCTCTTCTGCCGGAGCAGATCCACAATGGGCTTGCTGGCCGCTGTGTAGCCGCCGCTGGCTCCGCCCAGGGCCTTGCCCAGGGTGCCGGTGAGAATGTCCACCCGGCCCTCCACGCCGCAGAACTCCGGCGTGCCCCGACCGTGAGCGCCCATGAAGCCAACCGCGTGGCTGTCGTCCACCATCACCAGAGCGTCGTACTTCTCGCACAGGTCGCAGATGGCAGGCAGATTTGCAATGATGCCGTCCATGGAGAACACGCCGTCGGTGGCAACCAGCCGGATGCGGGCGTCCTTGGCCTCCTTCAGGCAGCGCTCCAGATCCTCCATATCGTTGTTCTTGTAGCGGTACCGCTTGGCCTTGCAGAGACGAACGCCGTCAATGATACTGGCATGGTTCAGCGCGTCGCTGATCACCGCGCAGTCGTCGGTCAGCAGCGTCTCAAACAGGCCGCCGTTGGCGTCAAAGCAGGAGCTGTACAGGATGGTGTCCTCCATCCCCAGGAAATTGCTGATGGCCTGCTCCAGATCCTTATGTACCTGTTGGGTGCCGCAGATAAACCGGACGGAGGACAGGCCGTAGCCCCAGCGGTCAAAGCTCTCCTTGGCAGCCTGGCAGAGGGCCGGCTCCGCAGCCAGGCCCAGGTAGTTGTTGGCGCACATATTGATCACATGCTTGGCGGCGGTGGTGTCGATCCGGTTGCCCTGCGGGGTCAGGATCACCCGCTCGTTCTTGTAGGTGCCCGCCGCCTTGATCTCCTCAAGGGTTTTGGTATAGTAGCCGTATGCTGATTTCATGTGAGATTCCGCTCCTTTCATTCTGTTGGAAAAACAGACCGTCTGGCGTGTTCGGAAGGTCAAGACCTCGAGAGCTCCGCTCTCGAGCACTCGCCAAGGGGATTAAATCCCCTTGGAACCCGTAATTTCTAAGGGCTTATTAAGGGCGGAAAAGAGGTGGGGTTAAGTCTGTACAGACTTCCCTCTCCCTGCCACGCAGATAGTCCCATTCCCGCAGTACGCTTTTTTCGTAAAGAAAAAATGGGCAGGCCGGGCGATCGTCCACGAAGGAAGTACCAGTGAGGCAGGGAGCAAAAAGTCTGTACAGACTTGACCCCCACCCCTTTACGCCCTTAAAAAGACGGGAATCCAAGGGGAATCCCTTCCCCTTGGCGAGAGGCGCGCAGGGTCAATGCCTATACGGCCTTGACCCTTGAGCAGAGCTCTCGCGGCCTTTCCCTTCCGAACACCCAGAGATTTTGAATAGGCTCTTACCCTTTTTTCAAATACAGCCAGTGAATGCCGTCCTCATATCCGATCCGGCGGTAAAAGGCGTTTGCGCCGCCGGTCATCAACTCCGCGCCCAGGGGCTTCAGCCTGGCGTAATGCCTGGAAAGCGCAGCCGCCGCAAGCCCGCGTCCCCGGAAGGCCGGAACCGTGCAGAGCGGCTCCATATAGGCCAGCTTGTTTTTCGACACCCACCACATACCGGAATAGCAGACGTATTCCTCCTGCTCATTGGCAATGATGACGTCGTATTCATGCGTCGCGTGAGGAGACGGCGCAATGCATGGGCCGACGGTGCCGTTATAGGACTTGGCCGGGGTCCACCCCGGGCCCTCCTCCTCCAGCCAGTTCTCAAAGGGGCCCTTGTCCTCTTGGTCAAAGCCCTTCCAGGTGCAGACTGCCAGCTTCAAAGGATCGCACGCCCGGGGCTCCACAAAGTGAAAGCCCTCCGGCAGAGGATAGCGGAGCGCCGTTTTCCGGAAATCGCAGATCAGGTCAACGCTCTCGTCCCGCCTGGTATAGCCCTGCTTCATCGCCGCGTCAATCAGCGCGGCCTGCCCGGCAAAGAGCACCAGCTGCTGCTCCTGCCGGAAGTTGGGCATATGCCGCTCCGCGTATTCCACCATTTCCGCCGCCAGCGCCTCATAGCCCGGCAGGAGATTGAAAAAGACATTGGTGACAGGATCCTCTGTAAAGACAAATCCCACTGGCCGATCTCCGTCAAACCAGAGCCGGTTCAGGTGCAGATAGGATTTGTTCATCCAGGAGGAGGACACTGCGTATTCGAAAAAGGGGGCCGGCACGCCGTTCTGGAAGCCGTGGGCGTATGTATCCTCCATCAGGCTCCAGACCGGCTGGATATCGGTCATGATTTGGAACTGCTTGGTCGTGATATGCTGCATGGGATTGTCTCCTGATTGGTCAGGGGCTTCCGGGCAGCAGGGCGCGGCAAAGGGCGCTCAGCCCTGATCCGCAGTGGTCCAGTCCAGAACCACCTTGCCGCTTCTGCCGGTGTTCATCACCTCGAAGCCCTTCTCATAGTCCCGGAAGTCAAACCTGTGGGTAATGATCTTGTCGATGTTCAGGCCGCTGTTGAGCATGGACATCATCTTATACCAGGTTTCAAAGATCTTCCGGCCGTAGATGCCCTTGATGTTCAGACCGTTGAACACCACCTTGTTCCAGTCGATCTGGGGCGGGACAGAGTGGATGCCCAGCAGGGCGATGTTGCCGCCGTTGTCCATGTTGTCCACCATCATGGCAAAGGCGGAGCTGTTGCCGGACATCTCCAGGCCCACGTCAAAGCCCTCCTTCATATGAAGGGAGGCCATGACCTCCCGGAGATCCTCCTTGGCCACGTTTACAGGGGTGCAGGGGGCGATCTCCTTCGCCAGCTGGAGCCGGTAGTCATTTACGTCCGTGATCACCACGTGCCTTGCGCCGCAGTGGCAGCAGATGGCCGCAGCCATAATGCCGATGGGGCCCGCGCCGGTAATGAGCACGTCCTCGCCCACCAGATCGTAGGTCAGGGCGGTATGCACCGCGTTGCCTAGGGGATCAAAGGAGGAGCAGAGATCCTCAGAGATGCCCGGCTCCACCACTACAACGTTGGTATCCGGGATCACCAGGTACTCGGCAAAAGCGCCGGTGCGGTCCACGCCCACGCCCTTGGCGTTGCGGCAGAGATGCCGCCGGCCTGCCCGGCAGTTCCGGCAGTAGCCGCAGACAATGTGGCCCTCGCCGGAGACAATGTCGCCCACCTGGAAGCTGGTGACACCTTCGCCCAGCTCTACGATCTCGCCCACGAACTCATGGCCGATGGTCATAGGGGTTTTGATATGCTGCTGGGACCAGGCGTCCCAGTTGTAGATATGGAGATCCGTTCCGCAGATGGAGGTCTTATGGATTTTGATTTTCACTTCGCCGTGGTGAACCTGGGGAACCTCAACCCGTTTGAGGGCAAGGCCTTTACCCGGCTGTTCCTTTACCAGTGCGTACATTTCCTGCTGCATTGCCGCATCTCTCCTGTCTGTTAGTTTCGATTCGGGCTTCAGCCGGACGCCCCGTCCCCGATTGAAGGACGCGCGTCCGGTTTTACGAATCCTGCGTTCGCCCACTACGCACATTGTACCATCAATCCGCAGCCTTTGCAAGGGCGTTTTTTCGTGGGGGAAGGCCGTGAGAGCCCTGCGTACCTCTCGCCAAAGGGACACGTCCCTTTGGAATCCCGTCTTTTTGGGGGGGATGGGGCAAGTCTGTACAGATTTGTTACTCCCTGCCTCGCTGATGCTTCCCGCAGGGACGATCGCCCGCCTACCCATTTTTTCGTAAAGAAAGAATTCATTCCAGCAGACGACGCAGAGAGTCCCGAGCGTGTTCTGCTGCCGCTCATACTTTCTGCAATCCCTGAATACCCTGGACGCTTGCCCGCCCGCAGCGAACTGCCAACATGGGAATAAAAACTTTCGCGCACCCACTTTTGTGGGTGCGCGAAAAGAGTGCAGGCTCAGCCTGCTGGCGGAGAAGGGGAGACTCGAACTCCCGCGCCGGTTACCCGACCTACGCCCTTAGCAGGGGCGCCTCGTCACCAACTTGAGTACTTCTCCGTTTGTGACGTTCTTATGAAATATCATTTAGTTGTGCCTAACGAAATGGAACCATCAGAGACAGGCTTTATTATAACATCCTTTGTAACTTCTGTCAATCACTTTTTCTGCACGCAGTAATATGGCAAGTTCCATAATGAAAATGGAGAGTGGGAAATTGAGCCGTTCCCCGAAAAGCGGACAGAAAAACAGGAGAAAACCTGGAATGATTGGCGTGGTATATGATACCGGTGGTTAGGCAACGGAGTGGCAAAGTTCCTCCTCAAAACGAGAGGGAGGAATCCAACCCAGAGCGGAGCGAGGGCGGCGGGTATTGTAGAAAGACTCCAAATAGGCAAACACATCGCACTGCGCCGCGGACCTGGTGGGATACTGCCTTTTGGAGGCTTGCGGCGGCGGTATGCCATTTCCAGGGCCGCAAGCGCCAGCTGCGTGTCGATCCGCCCAGAGATCTTAAACAGGCTCTGAGAATGCGTACCCCACAATCTTCCTGGTACACAGGTCTTTTACGATTGCCAGATAAAGCCAGCCTTCGCTTCAGCCAGCTGTAATAACCGCTGCGGGATACCTCTACTTCCCGGCATACCTGCTCCACAGAGAATCCCTGGCCGCTCAGCGCCTGGACGCAGCGATACTTCTCCTCTATGGTTTCGACAGGATGCCTACGGATTTTTTAGCACATCTATGACCGCCTCCTTCTCTCCAAGCTGCTTACGCAATGTGCGGACTTCCGTCTCCAGCTCCCGGGCGCGCTGCTGTTCCCGGTTGAGGCGGCTGATCTGTCCCATTTGGATTACAGATGCTTTCAGCCAGCTGTGCAGCGTGTCGATACAAATCCCCAGTTCTTTGGCGGCCTCTGTGGGCTGTCGCCCCTGCTCCCTCACCAAGTGCGCCGCGCCTGTTTTGAATTCCTCATCCTAACGTGGCAGCGTCCCTTTTTTAGCTTTTTTCTCTTCCATATTTTTTACCTCTTTCCTTTCCAGCTTACGACTCATTTCTCTGTCCGTCAATATGGCTATGGAGCAGTTTGTATATGCCTCGATCCTCTCGTCAAACGTTCTCCAGGGAAGACAGATGGGAGTGCGCCCAGCCTGCTCGATCAGCTGCATATTGGAAAACAGTCTTTCATAAGCCGCATAATGCACATCTACAAAGTATGCAGTAAGGAGAGGTCAGCGCTGTTGAATATAGCGTGCCTATACCAATACCATACTTTGGTTCCGTTCGATAGTTCAGCAGGTGCTCTTTTAGTAAGCTCGTAGAATTGTTTCATTTCCGGAGTATCCAAATGAACAGAGCTGTTAGTATCTCACTCATTGATAAACCATTTTCGCTCGAACGTCCACCTGAGATACGCATAGGAACAGGGACGGGCCAGGCCATGGGGGCTCTGCCCCCACACCTCCGCCAAAGGGACGCGTCCCTTTGGAATCCCCTCCTCGCTGTCGATCCAGGCCTCGCAGAGAACCCTTCCGCTTTTTCGTCAGAATTCACAGAAGAGAGCACAAAAAATTTACAGATGTGTCATGGGGTTTTTATGAAAACGAATTGTTTTGCGAGGCAAAGTGTGATATGATTTAAGTTAAACGAGTGTGTTTTTATGGGCAGATTATACAAAGCGCTGCTGCGAGCGGCGTTTCTGCCTTTTTATGAATGCAGGCAGTCCTTTTGTCTGCGGATCACACTGTATTACCCTCCCAGAAAGGATGAGCATACCCATGAAACAGTACACCCCTGACAAAATCCGGAACGTGGCAATCGTGGGCCACGGCGGCTCCGGAAAAACCACCCTGGCAGAGGCCCTGCTCTACCAGAACGGCGCCAGCGACCGTCTGGGCACGGTTGCCGACGGAAATACCGTCTGCGATTACGATCCCGAGGAGATCAAGCGCAAGGCTTCCATCAGCCTGTCCCTGGCTCCCTATGAATATAAGGACTGCAAGGTAAATCTGCTGGACACTCCCGGCCTCTTTGACTTTACTACCGGCATGTATGAGGGCGTCCGGGCCGCGGACAGCGTTCTGGTCTGCATCTCCGGCAAATCGGGCGTCACTGTCGGCGCGAAAAAGACTTACAAGCTGGCGAAAAAGCTGGGGAAATCCCGGATGATCTTCGTCTCCAAGATGGATCAGGAGAGCGCTGATTTCTACAAGGTGTTCGAGCAGCTGAAATCCACCTTCGGCCCCACCGTTTTCCCCCTCTGTGTACCCTTCAGCAGCGATAAGAAGATTGAGGGCTATGTGGATCTGATGCAGATGAAGGCTTACGCCTATTCCGGCGGCAAGGCCAAGGAGATCCCCATGCCCGAGAGCGAGCACAGAATCGAGGGCCTGCTCACCGCCATCAGCGAGGCTGTGGCCGAGACGGATGAAACCCTCTTTGAGAAGTATTTCTCCGGCGAGCAGTTCACCCATGAAGAGCTGGTTAAGGGCGTCCGGGACGGCATCAAGGCCGGTTCCATCACCCCGGTTTACTGCGGCAGCGCCGTTACGATGGAGGGCCTGGATATCCTGATGGACGCCATTGCCTCCCTGCTACCCAGCGCCGCCGAGTCCGCCGGTGAATCCGGCTTCAGCGGCAAGGAGGAGCCTGTGGAGATCGCCTGCGACGAAAACGGGCCTCTGGTTGCCGCCGTGTTCAAGACTGTGGCGGATCCCTTTGTAGGCAAGCTCTCGTACATCAAAGTCATTTCCGGCAGACTGACCGTCGGAGCTGACGCTGTAAATATGTCCAGCGGCGAAGCCACCAAGATCGGCAAGCTGCTGACCATGCGCGGAAAGAAGCAGGAGGACGCAGCCGTGATCCCCGCGGGGGATATCGGCGCTGTAGCCAAGCTGGACGCCAGCACCGGCGACACCCTATGCTCCGGCACGGTTGCCGCCCTGGAGAAGGCCAGCTTTGACGCGCCCTGCTATTCCATGGCGATCCTGCCCAAGACCAAGGGGGATGAGAGCAAGATCTCCCAGGGCATCAGCCGTCTGCTGGAGGAGGACGCCGCTCTGGGCTTCCGGCTCAACGGAGAAACCCATCAGCAGGTGCTCTCCGGCCTGGGCGATCAGCACCTGGATGTAGCCGTTTCCAAGCTGAAGACCAAGTTCGGTGTGGATGTGAATCTGGAGCCGCCCATTGTGGCTTATCGGGAGACAATCCGGAAGAAGGTCCGGGTGCAGGGCAAGCACAAGAAGCAGTCGGGCGGCCATGGCCAGTACGGCGACGTGTGGATCGAGTTCGAGCCCTGCGACGGGGATGAGCTGGTGTTTGATCAGAAGGTCGTAGGCGGCGCGGTGCCCAAGAACTTCTTCCCCGCTGTGGAAAAGGGCCTGCGGGAGTCCGTGGTGCATGGCATCCTGGCGGGATATCCGGTAGTAGGCCTGAAGGCCACTCTGGTGGACGGTTCTTATCATCCGGTAGACTCCTCGGAGATGTCCTTTAAGACAGCGGCTTCCCTGGCGTACAAGGCGGGCCTGCAGCAGGCGTCTCCGGTGCTGCTGGAGCCAATCGGGCATCTGAGCGTAACGGTGCCGGACGCCAATACCGGCGATATGATGGGCGAGCTGAACAAGCGCCGCGGCCGGGTGCTGGGCATGAATCCCGCCGAGGATGGAATGTCCATGATCGAGGCCGAGGTGCCCATGAGCGAAATGCACGATTTTGCCACCCTTCTGCGGCAGATGGCCCAGGGCAACGGCAGCTTCTCTTTTGAGTTTGAGCGTTACGAGCAGCTCCCCAACCAGCTGGTCGCGGATGTAATCGAAAAAGCCCAGAAGCTGATGGGCGCAGACGAATAAAGCAGTGGTGTCCTTCCAAGGGCAAGGCCGCGAGACGCTGTCTCGCGCTCTGCGGTGCGTCGTTTCACAACGCACCTAGGAATTCGGCGCCGCCGAATTCTGAGATGCGCCGCTAGCGGCGCATCGGGGACGCGTCCCCTTGGATTCCCGTCTTTTTAAGGGCGTAAAGGGGTGGGGTTTAAGTCTGTACAGACTTGTTGCTCCCTGCCTCGCTGAAACTTTCCGAAGAGACGACCGCCCGTCTACCCATTTTTTCGTAAAGAAAAAATTCATCCCAGCAGGAGGCGCAACCAATACGACGCAGAAAGTCCCGGGCGTGTTCTGCCACGCTCGGGACTTTCTGCAAGAGGAGGATTCTCCCACGCACGGAATCCCCGTCGCTTCCCCGCTGCGCCCCACTTGACAAGAGGCGGGGAAGATGATACAATGGGATGCGTTCCGCCGGATAAGGCGGGCAGTATGTGAGTAAAGGATGGTTTTCATGTCGGAGAAGTCTGTAAAGGTGAACAACAACTGAATACCGGGAAGCCGGCAATCAGGTGAGGCGGAGCGATCCGCTTTGGTTTTCTGTGGCTTTCCGGAAACGCCTTCGGGTGTGATTCGGACGCCGCTTTACAGACTGCTTTCAGCCATGAGCCTTTTGATTCGGGAGCAATGCGGGTATGCGCCGCCTTGCTCTTTTTTCATGCACAGATATCCTCCCTCTCTCTGCGGGATCAGCATCTCCCCAGGGGCGGATTCTGTCTGCTCCCCGGCCGGACGCGGTTCTGCCGCCCTTTTGAAGGGGCGGCGGGCGCGTCCGGCCGGCGTTTTTATCCGCCGGCTTCCTCACGTCCCGGGCGCGGAGTTTATAGGGAAGTCTGCGAATTTTATTCTATTTTCAGAGAGGAATATACAAAAATGAACGCCATTGAAATTTTGGAATTCAACCGCATCCGGGAACGCCTGGCGGAGCTCTCCATGTCGGCCCAGGCCAAGGAATGGGCCCTCAGCCTGGCGCCCTTCCTGAACGAGCGGGAGTGCCGCCAAAGGCAGGCGGAGACGACCGGAGCCCGGCGGATTCTGGACGCGCTGGGCTCCCCGCCCCTGCCCTCCATGCGGGAGCTGGAACGGGCTGCCGCCGGCCTGGAGCGGGATGCCATGCTCCTTCCGGAGGAGCTGGAGGGAATCGCCCAATTCCTGGCAGCCTGCAAACGGATGAAAAGCTACCTGAAGCGGGCGGAATTCCTGGGCGAGGCTCTTTCCGACTGCGGGCTGGCCCTGGACGAGCTCCCGGAGCTTCGGGAGGAAATTCAGCGGTGCGTCCGGGGGGATCGCCTGGACGACGGGGCCTCTCCGGCCCTGCGGAGCATCCGCCGAAAGCTGGAAAGCCTTCAGGAGGAGATCAAATCCCGGCTGGAGCAGCTGCTCCGGAGCAAAAAGGGCTGGTTTGCGGAGGACAGCGCGGTCATGCGAAACGGCCGCTGGGTGCTCCCGGTAAAGAAGCAGTACCGGAACCAGCTGGGAGGCGCGGTTGTGGGCACCTCCGGCACCGGGGGCACCTGCTTCATCGAACCTGCCGCAGCCGCCCGCCTCCGGGAAGAGATCAACGCCCTGGAAATCGAGGAGGACGGGGAGGTCCGGCGAATCCTCTACACCCTAACCGCCCTGGCCGAAGAGCGTCTCCCCGCCCTCCGGCAGAACCAGGAGGCCCTGGAGACACTGGACTTCGCCTTTGCCAAGGGAAAGCTCTCAGCGGAGCAGCGCGCCCTGCCCCCCGCCCTCACTGCCGAGCGGGAGATCCGCATCTGTCAGGGGCGGCATCCCCTGCTCAACCGTCCGGAGGAGGAATGCGTTCCCCTGGATTTCCGGCTGGGAGAGGGAACCCGGGGAATCGTCATCACCGGCCCCAATACCGGTGGGAAAACCGTTGCGCTGAAAGCCGTGGGCCTTTTAAGCATGATGGCCCAGGCGGGGCTCCACGTCCCGGCGGGAGAGGGGAGTCTGTTCAGCCTGTGCAGCAGCTATCTCTGCGACATGGGGGATGGTCAGAGCATCGATCAGAATCTGTCCACCTTTTCGGCGCACATCACCTCGGTGGTGGCCATTCTCCGGGAGGCCGGACGGGACAGCCTGGTGCTGCTGGATGAGCTGGGCTCCGGAACGGATCCGGCGGAGGGCATGGGCATCGCGGTGGCGATCCTGGAGGAGCTCCGCCGCCGGGAGTGCCTGTTTGCGGCCACTACCCACTATCCGGAGGTGAAGGACTACGCCGCCGGAGCGGAGGGCGTCCGCAACGCCCGGATGGCCTTTGACCGGGAGAGTCTGCGCCCCCTCTACCGGCTGGAGCTGGGCGCCGCCGGGGAGAGCTGCGCCCTGTATATCGCAAAGCGGCTGGGCTTGCCCGCTCCGCTGCTGGAGCGGGCCTACCGGGAAGCCTACGGCAGCGAAGTCCTCCCGGAGGAGCTCCAGGGAGGCGCAGCCCCGGTTCGTTCCGGCGGGTCCAGGCTCCGGCGGGAGCAGCCGGAGCGGGAGGCGATCTGCTCTCTGAAGCTGGGAGACAGCGTGGAGGTTCTGCCGGATCGGGCGGTGGGGATTGTTTACCGTCCGGCGGATGAGCTGGGCCGGGTCTGCATTCAGGTGAAGGGGGTCAAGAAGCTGTACAGCCATCAGCGGCTCCGGCTGCTGACTCCTGCTGAGAAGCTGTATCCCCCGGACTACGATTTCTCCATCCTGTTCGACACTGTGGAGAACCGCAAGGCCCGCCATAAAATGGAAAAAGGCCACCGCCCGGATCTGACGGTGACCTACGAGGATGAGCGGGATTGGCTGTCTTAGAGCCTATTTAAGATCTTCAGGCAGAGCGCCTGAAAGGTGCTTTTTCCGCACAGACAGCGTCAAAAATGCTCAGAATCCACAAAGGATTCTTGCTGTGCAAAAAAATTCCCTTCCATTCGCCCCACCCAGAGACCTTAAACAGGCTCTGAGATGGACGCACTCACACTTGAGACAGCTGAAGAAGTTTTCGGCTACGGCGTTGTCATGGGGATCGCCTTTGCGGGACATACTTTGCAGAATGCCGAGGTCGGCGTGACGCTGACAGTAAGTACAAGCGGCGTTTGGCTTGTCAAAGGAGAAGTGACGCGCTTGGTATGGCAAGTTCCATGCTCAGATTTTGCTTTACTTTAGGAGGAGATGGTGATAAAATAAAAGGTAAGTGTGAGGGCTGCGGGGTGCCGCGGCCTGTCCGCCGGAAGAACGGGTTTCTTTCTCCCGGGAATGAGGCGGAAGCACAATAATCAAGGAGGAAATTTGAATGGCAAGAAAAATGAAAACCATGGACGGCAACACTGCCGCCGCGTATGCTTCCTATGCCTTCACGGACGTGGCCGCGATCTACCCGATCACCCCTTCGTCCCCCATGGCGGACTACACTGACAAGTGGTCCTCTGAGGGCAAGAAGAACATCTTCGGCGAAGAAGTGCGTGTCGTTGAAATGCAGTCCGAGGGCGGCGCTTCCGGCGCGGTTCACGGCTCTCTCTCCGCCGGCGCCCTGACCACCACCTACACCGCCTCTCAGGGCCTGCTCCTGATGATCCCCAATATGTACAAGATCGCCGGCGAGCTGCTGCCCGCAGTGTTCAACGTCTCCGCCCGGGCGCTGGCTTCCCACGCCCTCTCCATCTTCGGCGATCACTCCGACATCTACGCCTGCCGCCAGACCGGCTTTGCCATGCTGGCTTCCACCTCCCCCCAGGAGGCCATGGATCTGGGCGTGGTTGCCCATCTGGCCGCCATTGAGGGCCGGGTTCCCTTCATGCACTTCTTTGACGGCTTCCGCACCTCCCACGAGCTCCAGAAGGTAGCCTGCTGGGATGACGAAACCCTGAAGAAGATGGTGGACTGGGAAGCCATCGAGGCCTTCCGCGCCCGTTCCATGAACCCTGAGCATCCCACCCTCCGGGGCACCGCTCAGAACCCCGATATCTTCTTCCAGGCCCGCGAAGCCTGCAACCCCTACTACGAGAAGGTCCCCGCCATTGTCGAGAAGTACATGGACATGGTCAACAAGGAGATCGGCACGGACTATAAGCTCTTCAACTACTACGGCGCACCCGACGCCGAGCACGTGATTATCGCCATGGGCTCCGTGCTGGACACCATCGAGGAAACCATCGACTACATGAACGCCCACGGGGCCAAGGTCGGCCTGGTAAAGGTCCGGCTGTACCGTCCCTTCTGCGCAGACAAGCTGATCGAGGCGATTCCCGCTTCCGTCAAGCGGATCTCTGTGATGGATCGGACCAAGGAGCCCGGCGCGCTGGGCGAGCCCCTGTATCTGGACGTGGTCGCGGCCCTCAAGGGCAGCCAATTCGAGTCCATCCCGGTTGCCGGCGGCCGCTACGGCCTGGGCTCCAAGGACACCACCCCCGCCCAGATCATCGCCGTCTACAAGAACACCGAGAAGGCGCAGTTCACCATCGGCATTGAGGACGACGTAACCAACCTGTCCCTGCCCATCGGCGAGAATCCCAACACCACCCCCGAGGGCATCACCTCCTGCAAATTCTGGGGCCTGGGCGCGGACGGAACCGTTGGCGCGAACAAGAACTCCATCAAGATCATCGGCGACCACACCGACATGAACGTGCAGGCCTACTTCGACTATGACTCCAAGAAGTCCGGCGGCATCACCGTGTCCCACCTGCGGTTCGGCAACCCGAAGATCAAATCCACCTACCTCATCAACAAGGCTGACTTTGTAGCCTGCCACAACCCCTCCTATGTGCGGAAGTACGACATGACCTCCGACCTGAACGAGGGCGGCACCTTCCTGCTGAACTGCGGCTGGACCATGGAGGAGCTGGAGAAGCACCTGCCCGGCCAGATGAAGCGGGATCTTGCCCAGAAGAAGATCAACTTCTACACCATCGACGGTGTGAAGATCGGCAAGGAGATCGGCCTGGGCGGACGGATCAACACGATCCTTCAGTCCGCGTTCTTCAAGCTGGCCAACATCATCCCCGCCGACGACGCTATCAAATATATGAAGGACGCCGCCACCGCCTCCTACGGCAAGAAGGGCGAGGCTGTGGTTAAGATGAACCACGACGCCATTGACGCGGGCGCGAAGAACCTGGTGAAGATCGAGGTTCCCGCCGCCTGGGCCAACGCGGCGGACGAGTCCCTGCTGGTGAAGGCCTCCGGGGATCGGGCCGACGTGGTGGAGTACGTGGACGCCATCCAGAGCCCGGTCAACGCCTACGAGGGCAACAAGCTGCCTGTTTCCACCTTTGAGAAGTATGTGGACGGCGTGTTCCCCCTGGGCTCCTCCGCCTTTGAGAAGCGGGGCATCGCCGTGGACACCCCCGAGTGGAATCCCGAAAACTGCATCCAGTGCAACTTCTGCTCTTACGTCTGCCCCCATGCGGTCATCCGTCCGGTGGCTATGACCGACGAGGAGCTGAAGAACGCCCCCGAGGGCACCAAGGCGGTTCCCATGACCGGTATGCCCGGCATGAACTTTGCCATGACCATCTCCGTGCTGGACTGCACCGGCTGCGGCTCCTGCGCCAACGTCTGCCCCGGCAAGAAGGGTGCCAAGGCCCTGGCTATGAAGCCGCTGGATTCTCAGCTGGCCTCTCAGAACACCTTTGCCTACGGCCAGAAGCTGGACGAGAAGCCCGAGGTTGCCGAGAAGTTCAAGCCCAACACCGTAAAGGGCAGCCAGTTCAAGCAGCCTCTGCTGGAATTCTCCGGCGCCTGCGCAGGCTGCGGCGAGACTCCCTACGCCAAGCTGGTTACCCAGCTCTTTGGGGATCGGATGTATATCTCCAACGCCACCGGCTGCTCCTCCATCTGGGGCGGCTCCGAGCCCTCCACTCCCTACACTGTGAACAAGGCCGGCTTTGGCCCCGCCTGGGCGAACTCTCTCTTTGAGGACAACGCCGAATACGGCTACGGCATGTTCCTGGCTCAGGATACCATCCGCAAGAGCCTGATCCGTCAGACCGAGGAGCTGATCGCCATTGATTACTGCGACCCGGCCCTGAAGGAAGCCGCTCAGAAGTGGCTGGACACCCGCGCCGACGCTGCCGCCAACGCGGAGGCCACCAAGGCTTATGTGGCCGCCCTCCAGGACGGCATCATGACGCTGGACGAGTGCCTGGCGTTCATGGAGTCTCCCAAGGCTAAGGAAGTGTTCGGGGAGAACTACGACAACATGGTGGAGCACGCCAAGTCCCTGAAGGCCTCCGGCGAGGTTTACTGCGACTGCGAGGCCTGCACCAAGGCCCGGGCCATCTTGGCGAAGAAGTCCTACCTGTCCAAGAAGTCCGTCTGGATCTTCGGCGGCGACGGATGGGCTTATGACATCGGCTTCGGCGGCCTGGATCACGTCATTGCCTCCGGCGAGGACGTGAACATCCTGGTGTTCGACACCGAGGTTTACTCTAACACCGGCGGCCAGGCCTCTAAGTCCACGCCTACCGGCGCGATCGCTCAGTTCGCTGCTGCCGGCAAGACTGTGAAGAAAAAGGATCTGGCTGCAATCGCCATGAGCTACGGCTATGTATACGTGGCCCAGTGCGCGATGGGCGCTGATTACAACCAGACCATCAAGGCCTTTACCGAGGCTGAGAGCTACAACGGCCCCTCCCTGCTGATCTGCTACGCCCCCTGCATCAACCATGGCATCAAGGGCGGCATGAGCATTGCCCAGACAGAGGAGAAGAAGGCGGTTGCCGCGGGCTACTGGAATATGTTCCGGTATGATCCCCGGCTGGCGCTGGAGGGCAAGAATCCCTTCATGCTGGATTCCAAGGCGCCCACCGAGAGCTACCGTGACTTCATCATGGGTGAGGTTCGGTACAACTCCCTGGCCCGTCAGAATCCCGCCCGTGCCGAGGAGCTCTTCGCGAAGGCGGAAGCCAACGCAAAGGCTCACTACGAGCAGCTGACCGCCAAGGCGAAGACCGAGTAAGTTCTGAGCAAGTTTTCCCATAAAAAGAGGCCGTATGCCCAGGCATACGGCCTCTTTTGCGCCCTCTCCCTGTTCAGCGATGCGCCGAAAAGGGAGGGGGCGCATATACTGAGGGTGCGGCGTCACTGCCGCAACTCCCAGTTGAAAGGGGAACGAGAGAATGCCTGTCATCTACCTCAGCCCATCCATGCAGGAATGGAATCCCACCGTCACCGATCGGACGGAAGAGTACAACATGAATCTGATTGCAGACGCCATGGAGCCCTACCTGTTCTCCAGCGGGATCCGCTATGTGCGCAACACCCCCGACATGACCGCCGCCCTGGCCATCCAGGAGTCCAACGCCGGAAGCTTCGATCTCCATCTTGCCCTCCACTCCAACGCCGCGCCCGAAAAGGAGGCCGGCCAGCGCAGGGGCACGGAGGTCTACTACGCCCGCGGAAGCACCTGGGGCCAGAAGGCTGCGGACATCATCGCCCGCAACCTCAAGCAGATCTACCCCCTGCCCGATCGGGTGCAGGCCCTTCCCACCACCTCTCTTGGCGAAGTGGTCAAAACCCATGCGCCGGCAGTCCTGATCGAGTTCGCCTACCATGACAATCTGGACGACGCCCTCTGGATCGAGGAAAACATCCAGGCCATTGCCCGCAACGTGGTCCTCTCCCTGACCGAATACTTCGGCATCCCCTTTGTGGAGCCCCAGACCCCTCAGGTGGGCTATGTCTCCACCCAGGGCGGTAATCTCAACCTCCGGCGCTTCCCCAGCACCAGCGCCCCCATCCTGGCCCGCCTTTCCAACGGACTCCCTCTGATGATCCGCGGCGCCTGGGAAAACTGGTATGTTGTGGACGCCAACGGTCAGATCGGCTACGTCAGCGCCGACTACATACGTAAAACAGATCCCTCGATTTCCTAAAAATTTCCAAAAGGTATATTTTCAGAATACTTTTTTGGATTTATGGATTTTTTCAAGAAAATTTCATGGAAAAGGTCAAAATTTTCAAAAAACACTTGATTATTGTGATTTATTTAGATAATATGATAGTGGATGAGGAGGAGAACCGCGCTCCCGCCTAGGGGCCGAAAATTCTCCGCGCCATTCCGGCCCGGAGTGCCCGGTCCGGAAAGGACGGCTGTTTCTATGGGTTTATCTGTGCTGATTGCAATCGGCAAAAAAGAATCCCGGGATTTGCTGGTTTCCGGGATCGATTGGGAGGAGTTGGACTGCACCACCATACGGGCCACCGGCGATGGGGAACGGGGCGTGGCTCTGGCGGATCTGATCCGGCCCGACCTGGTGCTTAGAGGGGAGGGCCTGCTCCGCATGGACGGGGCGGAGATGGAGCAGCGGATCCGGCTCCGGTTTCCCAGCTGCCGTTTTTTGGATCTGGCGGGCGTTCCGGGGCGGCAGCCGGAGGGGGCCCCGCCCCTGGAGGAGATTGCCAGAGAGGTGCGTGTCATTGCAGGCGAGGGTCCCCGCCGCCCCTTCTTCCGGGGGCCGGACGGGGATCCCTCCCCATTGGGAACAGCGGTTTTTGTGCAGAGCCGGAAGGATCTGCGGGAGCTGGGTGTAAAAATCCGGGAGCGCCAGGAGCAGGCCGCCGGCGAAGCGCTCAACCGGCTTTTTGACCAGATTGCGGAATGCGAGGGCACCAGCCCGGATTATGTGCGGCATTTCTGCTGTCAGCTGGTGCTGCTGTTTCTCAACGAGTCCGGGGATCTGCATTCGCCGGAGCTGGAGGCCCTGGGGAACCGGCTGCTTTACCACCTTTCGCCCACAGCGGATCTGGCTCTGCTCCGGCGGGAGCTGCTGGAGCTGAACCGGCTTTATTTTGAGGCCGCGGTTCTGTTCGGAACGGATCCGGTTTCCATGGTAAACCGGTATTTGAAGGAGCATTATACGGATCCCAGGCTCAACGCCCAGATCATTGCGGCGGACATGGGCTTTGCCAGCAGCTACCTTTGCCTGCTTTACCGGCGGCGCACCGGCATGACCATTCACCAGCAGCTGACCCGCATCCGTTTGGAGCAGGGAAAGGATCTGCTGGAGCATTCCCTGGACAGGCTCTGTGACATTGCGGAAAAGTGCGGCTATACCGATGCGAAATACTTCACAAAGGTGTTTTCCCGGGAGATGGGCATCTCCCCCCGCAGATACCGGGAACACTACCGCCAGGAACAGTGGGAACGCTCCTCCCGCCGCTCCCAGTCCGTGGACAAAAAGGCGCTTTCCTAGCCGACCCGGCTGAGAGGGGGAAGGCCGCGAGAGCTCTGCTCTCGCGGCCATGGCTACAGCTCCTTCTTTTCCTCGCTCATGCTGAACTCCATGGTGGTGGAAATCTCGGTCTTGCGGGTTTCTCCCCTGCGGTTGACAGGGAGCAGGATTGTCACCCGGGTGCCTGCCCCCAGCTGGCTCTCAATCTGCAGCTCGCCCTCATGCAGCCGGATGATTTCATCCGCCACGGCTAATCCGATGCCGGAGCCCCGGCGCGTCTGATTGGCCTTGTAGAATTTTGTCTTGATCTTCGGCAGATCCTCCGGCGCGATGCCGCAGCCTGTATCCGCTACGGCAATCTGCACAAAGCCCTCCTCCTCGGAGACGCTGATCTCTACCCGTCCCCCCTGGCTGCTGTATTTCAGGGCGTTGTCGATCACATTAATGAATACCTGCCGCAGCCGGCTCTTATCCCCAAAGATAGGCGAAACCATCTCCGGCTCCTCATAGGCCAGTTCGATGCCGTCCCGCCGGGCCCGTTCTCCGTAGATGAGCACTGCCTCTCCCAGCTCCGCCAGAATGTCCATATTCGTTTTCACCAGGGTCAGCCTGCCGTTCTGCATCCGGGAAAAATCAAGCAGTTCCTCTACCATGCCGGTGAGCCGCTCCGTCTCACTGTCGATCACCCGGAGCCCCTTGGTGAGATTGCTCCGCTCCTCTCCGGATCCCTCCAGGGAGAGCAGCGTCTCACTCCAGCCCTTGATGGCGGTCAGCGGCGTGCGGAGCTCATGGGAAACCGAAGAAATAAAGTCGTTCTTGACCTCCTCTGAGGCGGAGATCTCATCCGCCATATAGTTGATGATGTCACAGAGCTCTCCCAGCTCATCGTCCGATTTTTTCACGATCCGGGCGGACATATCCCCTGTGGCGAACTTCCGGGCGGCCGCGCCCACCTCCCGGACAGGGTTGACGATGGAGCGGATGAAGAAGGAGCCGGAGAGCACCACCAGCCCGATGATTACAAGCCCCGCGGCGGAAAGCCCCAGGGTGTAGAACAGGAGCACCCGATCCACATTCTCCAGGGAAACCACGTAGCGCACAGCGGAATACTCGGCGGCGCTGCTCTCGACGGTAACGGAAACCGCCATGATCTTCTCGCCCATGACGTTTTTCCCCACATAGTAGCCCCGGCCGTTGGGACTTTTCAGCGCGTCCTCATAGTCGGACATATTCTCCTGCTGAGTGTAGGAGAAGCCGCTGGAGGAAAGAGCGATCCGGCCGCTGCGGTCAATGGCGGTGATCTCCATGCGGCTTTTCTCGTCGGAGTTTTCAATCAGATTGCGGAATTCTGCGTTGAAGGCAATGGTGTTGTCGTCGGAGATGCGGATGAGGATGCCGGTAACCACGTTGGCCCGGCTGTCAATGGACTGCCGAACCCCGGTGTAATAGAAATTGCGCAGGCCATAGATGGAGGAGGCCACGATGATCACAATTACCAGCACAATTACGCTCAGCGTGTTGAAGATCCATCTCTGGGTAATGCTCCTGACCGCCAAGCGCACCCCTCCCTTCTTTTACAATCGTCCCATATGGCGCTCCTGCGGCCCTCCATCCTTCCTTAGACCGGCTCCTGCCACTTGTAGCCGTAGCCCCAGATGGTCTGGATGTAAACAGGCTTGGAGGGCTCGTCCTCGATTTTCATCCGGAGGCGCCGGATGTTCACGTCCACAATCTTCACGTCCCCGTTGTAGCTGTCGCCCCAGATGTGTTCCAGAATCCTGCTCCGCTCCAGGGCCACGTTCTTATTCTTGATAAAATACTCCATAATCTGGTATTCCACCTGAGTCAGATCCACGGGCTCCCCGTTCTTGGTCAGGGTCCGGCTTTTGGGGCTCAGAACAAAGCATCCTGACAGGATGGGCCGGTTATCTTCCCGGGCGCTGCTGGACATGGACACCCGCCGGTAGACCGCGTCCACCCGGGCGACCAGCTCCGAGGGAGAAAAGGGCTTGGTCACATAGTCGTCCGCTCCCAGCATCAGGCCCCGCACCTTGTCCATTTCCTGGGTCTTTGCTGTCAGCATGATAATGCCCAGGGTGTCGCTCCGCTCCCGAAGCTGTTTGCAGACCGCAAACCCGTCGATGCCGGGCATCATAATGTCCAGCACCGCCACGTCGAAATCCCGCTGTTCTTCGAACACCCGGAGCGCTTCCTCCCCGCTCCCCACGTCCACGGTGGTATAACCGCTCCGCTGAAGATTGATGACCACAAAATCCCGGATGGCCTCCTCATCCTCGCATACCAAAATCTTTTTCATCCTCACGTTTACCGCCTCACCTTCTTAGAGCTTCTTCCGCGCTTTGGGAATCGCAGCGTTAAGACCTCGAGGCTCTGCCTCGAGCTCCGCCAAGGGGAGCTGGCTCCCCTTGGATTCCCGTCTTTTTGGGGGTTATGGGGGTGTAGAATTTCGGTTCCTTCCCCGCTAATACGTCCTTTGTGGTCGATCGCCCGCCTACCCATTTTTTCGTAAAGAAAAAATTCAGCCCCATAGGCGGCGCAGAAAAGGGCGTGTTCTGTTACGCTCATGCTCTCTGCGGGGAAGGGACTTGGGTGCGACGTTCGGAATCCCCCAGGCAGGGCTACCGCCTATCGGCGGCATCCCTGCCATGCCCCCGACATTCCTTTCATCCTCTTAAATTCGCAAAACGCATCTTTGTAACGTAGGGAGTTGGCTTGCCTCCCTTGTCATACGTTCCGAAGGAACGTATGGGAGAGGGGACCGCCGCCGCTCCTTCGGAGCGGCGGCGGTGGAAGGATTCCCTCAGAGGCACAGAATATCCCACTTGCACATACCGATCGGAAATCTATCCCAGTCTGCGCGGGAATCCCAGTGCGCCGCAAGAAAGCATCCCGCACGGCAGGGGGGGGAGCTTTTTTCTTTACGAAAAAAGCGTACTGCGGGAATCAGACTATCTGCGTGGCAGGAGTCAGGAAGTCTGTACAGACTTGACCCCACCACTTTTCCGTCCCTAAAAAAGCCCTTAAAAAATTACGGGTTCCAAGGGGATTTAATCCCCTTGGCGGGAGGCTCGCAGGGTCAAAGCCTGCGGCTTTGACCCTTGGGCAGCGCCCTCGAGGTCTTCCTCCCACCCGTGCGGCCCCGGTAAAGGCGGGGTTATATCACCTTATGATCCACCGGGTGGTGGCAGGCTACGAAATGCCCGGGCTCCGCCTCCACGAAGTCAGGCGTAACCTCCCGGCAGACGTCCGTAGCGTACTTGCACCGGGTATGGAACTTGCAGCCCTTGGGCGGCTTGATGGGGCTGGGGATGTCTCCCTCCAAGGGAACAATCTGCTTCCGATGATCCAGATCCGTAGTCGGAATGGCCAGCAGCAGCGCCTCCGTATAGGGGTGCAGCGGATGAGAGAAAATCGCCTCGGACGCCGCCAGCTCCATCACATTTCCCAGATACATGACCGCCACCCGGTCGCTGATATACTTGACCACGCTCAGGTCATGGGTGATGAACAGATAGGTCAGGTTTTCCTTCTCCTTCAAATCCTCCAGCAGGTTGATCACCTGGGACTGGATGGACACATCCAGAGCGGAAACCGCCTCGTCACAGACCACAAATTTGGGCTTCACCGCCAGGGAACGGGCAATGCCGATCCGCTGGCGCTGTCCGCCGGAGAACTGGTGGGGATACCGGTGAATCATGTAAGACGCCAGACCGCAGTCCTCCATAGTCTTCATCACGTAATCCATCATCCGGGCGTCGTTCTTCTTAAAAAAGCCGTGGGCCAGAAGCCCCTCGCCGATGATCTGCCCCACCGTCATCCGGGGGTTCAGAGAGGAATAGGGATCCTGGAAAATCAGCTGCAAATCCTTCCGGAGCTGGCGCATTTCGGAGTAATTGAGCTTGGCCAGATCAATGCCGTCGTCCCGGTAGGCCTCGTATTTGGCAAACAGCTCGTTCCCGGCGTAGGCGCCGCGCATCCGTTCGATCTCTGCCCGAACCGCCTCCAGATCCTTCTCCCTGCCGGAGATGACCGCCTGCTGACGGTCTATCTCCTGCTGGAGACGGGCCGCCCTCCCGTTCAGGGAATCCGCAGACTTTCCGGCAGCCTTCCGCTCCTGGGCTTCTCCCAGGAGCGTCTCCCGATCCACGTTCAGCCGGTCCCGGGCCTCCCGGAGCTTGTGAAGCTCCACGGCGATCCGGTGCTCTTTCAGGAACACCTGGGACACCGGCTCCAAATCCTCCGCGGCCAGAAAGCCGCCGATGAGCTGCGCCATGTCCAGGAAAAGATCATGGGCTTCCTTCACCGCCTTGTCCTTCTCGGCTTTTTTGGCATACTGGCTCTTTTCGTCCAGCGCCTCATACTCCCTGACAAGCTGATCCCGCTTCGCCTCCAGCTCCCGGAGCTTCGTCCGGTTCTGGGTGAGCTTTTTCAGGGTCTTTTCCACATATTCCGGGGCCAGGGAGTCCAGGGTGCGGCCATAGTACATGGTCTTTCCCTCAGTCTGATGGTAGAGCTGGAGAAGCACCCGCCCGAAGGTGGATTTGCCGCAGCCGCTCTCTCCCACCAGGCCCAGCGTCTCGCCCTGATAGATGTCGATGGAAATATCGTCGTTGGCCTTGACGTAGAGCTGTTCCCCGCCAAAGCCGGATTTTTTCAGCGGAAACCACTGCTTCAAATGAGAAATCCGCAGCAGCACCTTTTTCTCCTGGGAGCCGTTACGCATCCTTCGCCACCTCCCCTTGGATTTCCTTGCTCCGATCCGCCTGCTCCGGATAGAAGCACCGCACCTGATGGTTGTCCTCCAGCCGGTACAGGCCCGGCTCCTCCTGGCGGCACTTCTCCGTGGCGTACTTGCACCGGGGGGCAAACTTGCAGCCCTTGGGCAGATCCAGCGGATGGGGCACCGCCCCGGGGATCGCCTCCAGCCGGACCCCGTCGGGGGTGTCCAGCCTGGGGATGGAGGTCATCAGACCCTCCGTATAGGGATGGGAATAGGGATTCTCTCCAAAGATGGATTCCACAGGGGCCATCTCCACCACCTGGCCGCAGTACATCACCGCCACATCGTCGGCCATCTCGTTGATGACCCCCAGATCGTGGGTAATGAAGAGAATAGAGGTGCCGTTCTCCTCCTTCAGGTCGTTCATGAGCTTGAGAATCTGCGCCTGGATGGTCACATCCAAAGCGGTGGTAGGCTCATCGGCAATGAGCACCTTGGGCCGGCAGGCCAGGGCCATGGCGATCATCACCCGCTGGCGCATACCGCCGGACAGCTGGTGGGGATACTGCTTGAGCACCTTCTCCGGATTGGGGATCTTCACAGCCGCCAGCATCTCCAGGGCCTTTTGGGAGGCTGCCTTTTTGCTCAGCTTCTGGTGGGTGAGGAACACCTCCCGCAGCTGACGCTCCACGGTAAACACTGGGTTCAGGGAGGTCATCGGCTCCTGGAAGATGACCGAAATCTGATTGCCCCGGATTTTGTACATTTCTTCCTTGGTGCATTCGGCCAGGTTCCGGCCGTCGAAGAGGATTTTTCCGCTGTCCACATAGCCGTTTCCGTCCAGCAGACGCAGGATGCTCATAGCGGACACGCTCTTGCCGCTGCCGCTCTCCCCCACGACGCCCAGGGTTTTTCCAGCCTCCACCTGGTAGGAGACGCCGTTCACAGCCTTGACAATTCCCTTCTTCGTGGTGAAAAAGGTGTGCAGATCATGCAGCTCCAGCAATGCCATAACGCGTACCTCCTATCTTTCATTGGATCTCGGGTCGATTGCGTCGCGCAGACCGTCGCCGATGGAGTTGATGCTGATGGTGGACAGGCCCAGGGCCACAGAGGGGAATACCCATCTCCACCAATAGGTGCCGATCACCTGGGAGGACTGGGAGCCTGTGAGCATATTGCCCCAGGTGGGTCTGGGCTCCGCCACGCCGAAGCCCAGGAAGGACAGGGAGGACTCGATCAGCATGCAGGTGGCAAAGGCCAGGGTGGTATTGACAATGATCACTGTGATCACGTTGGGCAGGATGTGCCGGAACACAATGGACATCTCCCGGATGCCCATGGCCTTTGCGGCAGTGACGAACTCCTTCTCCCGCTCGGAGAGGATCTGCGCCCGCACCAGCCGGGCCAGGCTGGGCCAGCTCAGCAGGCCCAGAATCACCATGATCATGGCCACGCGGGCAATCTCGGACACGCTGTTCCCCACCAGGGAGGAAAGGATCATGGCAAAGGGCAGGAAGGGAATGGACATGACCACCTCGGTGAGACGCATAAGGATGTTGTCCAGCGCTCCGCCGTAATAGCCGGAGATGCCGCCGATGATCACGCCAATAATGGTTGAAATGATCACCGAGATGGCGCCCACGGTCATGGTCATCCGCCCGCCGGTGAGCAGCCGGGTGAACACGTCCCGGCCGTACTGGTCCGTGCCCATCAGGTAGCCGTCCAGGCCCCAGCCGGTCACATTGCCCTTTTCGTCAATCACATAGCTCTGATAGTAGCCGGCAGACACGGATACGCCCTTCACATTTTTGGGCGCGCTGGCCTGGCCAAAATTGTCCCGGCCCCAGGAGCGGACGCTTCCGTCGTCCAGCAGGACGGTGAAGTGGCCCACGCCGGCGGCAACCTGGGTCACATGCCCCTGAATCTCCGGGGGCACTTCCAGGGTGCCGTAGTCCGGGCTGCCCCAGACCACCAGCTGTCCGTCCGCCGTGAGGGCGGCCACGCTCCGATCCGTGGAGGCAATGTCAACCACATTGGAAAGCCCCTCGGGAATCTGTGCAAAGGGGGTGACCTTCTTGCTTAGCTGCACCACGGTGCCGTCCTTCAGAAGGGCCATCACGGTGGTGCCGTTGGGGGCGATTTTGGCGATCTGCCCCTGATAGTCTCTGGGATTGACGTCGATGATGTTCTCGTTTCCCCAGACAAAGAGCTTCCCGCCCTCGGTAAGGGCATAGGAAATCTGAGGCCCGGCGGCAACCTGGGCGACCTTCTCGAACCGGAGATCAATGGGGATGTTGTCCAGCCCCAGCCGGTTGTAGCCCCAGGTGTAAACGGTACCCTCGTCGTTCAGGGCCAGGACGTGGTTCTGCCCGGCGGAAATCTGAACGATCCTGCCTTCAAAGGCAGGGAATTTCTTCAGCCGATCGTCCATCTTGCCCCACTGATAGATGACCCCGTCCTGATCCAGGCCGGCGGCAAACACGCCGCCGGCGGAAACCTGGGCGGCCTTGCCCTGGAGGCCCTTGGAAACCTTCAGCAGCCCGAAGCCGGGGGCAATGTTCTGCTGGGTGGCGTCCTGATAGGTAAGATCCAGGGGGTAGAAGAAGGGCAGAATCACACAGCAGAGAAAGATCAGCAGGAAGATCAGCACGCCGGTCATGGCGACCCTGTTCTCCCGGAAATTCTTGAGGATGGTCCGGAAGGGGCTCTGCATCTGCTCCTCCTCCAGGAGGGATTGGATGTCCCCTTCCGTCCGGAAAAAGAGCCCCTTCAGGGTCAGAAACAGGGAGCTCTTTCTCTTTCTGGCTTTTTTGTCCGTTTTGGCAGTCATTCGTTTGCTCCCTCCTAACCTTCCAGCTTGATGCGGGGATCTACCAGGGCGTAGCCGATGTCCATGATCAGGTTGCCCGCCAGGGTCAGCAGCACGTAGAACATCTGCATCGCCAGCACCACCATGAAGTCCCGCTGCTGGAGGGCGTCAAAGAGCAGCTTGCCGATGCCGTTCCAGCCGAAGATGGTTTCGATGACAATGGAGCCGCTGAAGGCGCTGACCAGCCAGGTGGTCAGGATGGTGATCAGGGGGATCAGGGCGTTGCGGAAGGCATGGGAGTAGATGACCACCTTTTCCCGGAGGCCCTTGGCCCGGGCGGTGCGGATGTAGTCCTGGCTGAGGACGTCGATCATGGCGGCCCGGGTGTAGCGGGTGATGCTGCCCAAGGAGGTCAGCGTCATAACAATCAGGGGCAGGGCCATGTGGTACATACGATCGCCGAAGGCCTCCATCCCGGTGGCGGTGGAGCCGGCCGTGATGGAGCCGCTGATGGGAAAGACGGGCATCTTTACAGCGAACAGGTAAATGCAGACCAGGGCGATGACAAAGGAGGGAAGGCTGTAGCCGACAATGGTTCCCACCTGAATGGTCTGGTCGAAGGCGCTGTTTTTCCGGACAGCGGTCACGATGCCCAGGGGAATGGTGATGGCAAAGGCCAGCACCAGGGAGAACAGGTTGAGCATGAGGGTGTTCTCCAGGGGGGCGGCCACGATCTGATTGACGGGCTGCTTGTATTTGGTGGAGAAGCCGAAGTCACCGGTGAGCATATTGCCCAGCCAGACGCCGTATTGCACGGGTATGGGCTTATCCAGGCCCAGCCTTTCCCGGGTCTGCTCGTAAAGCTGCTCATAACGGGCCGGATCCATCTGCTTTTTGGAGGAATCCAGCATCAGTGCCACAGGGTCGCCGGGCACAGCCTTGTAGATGGCGTACATAAGTACGGACACTACCAGGAATACGAATACCACATATAAGAGCCGCTTCAAAACGTACTTGAGATACTTCATATGAACGTCACCTCACTGATACGGCTGAAGTTCAGGACCTTGGGGACGCTGCCCCCAAACCTCCGCCAAAGAGACGCGTCTCTTTGGCGGCTCAGTATTTTTTTGAGGGGAGGGGGCGTTAGCGGGATTTGACTTGTCAGCACCTGCTAAGGCCCCCTCCCCTCAAAAAAATATTGGGCGTCCAAGGGGGCGCGCCCCCTTGGCGGAGGCTCGGGGGCGGAGCCCTCGAGGTCTTAAACCCAGGCGGGATTGCAAGAAAGATAGGGCATACCAGGACGCCCTATCTTTCTCGCAAGGATTATAACCCGTTTGGACTGCTTATTTCATGCTGGCGTATACCAGCTCGTAGCCCCACTCCCAGTCGGGATTCGGGTTGTAGTTCTGAACACGGTTGCTCATAAATACGTGGTAGATGTTGGCGTACAGCGGGATGTTGGGCAGCAGCTGGTTCCAGCGATCCATGAAGTTGACCCAGTTCTCAGACCACTTCTCATTGTCGCCGGAGGGGGTAGCCATCAGGGTGTTGGCCAGATCCGCCAGCTGCTGATCGTGCAGGAAGTTGTTGTTCCAGTCGCCGTCGTACTGGGGATCCATGCTGAAGGAGTACTTGAAGTCCGGAATCGGCACAAAGCCGGTTGCCAGATTGAACATGTGATACTTGGGCGGATCGGAGTAAGCGCCGCCGGGAGTCCGGTACAGGTTCTCCAGCAGAACGGAGAACTCAACGGTGGTCATGTTCAGCTTCATGCCGGCCTTCTCCATCTCGGAGGGCAGCATCTGGCTCAGCAGAGCGGCAACCGGGTTCTCGTCGGTGGGGGTAGCCAGCCACTCGATCTCCAGGCCCATCAGGGAGCTGTCGTCCAGCTTCTTGTAACGCACGGTGTCGGTGCCCTCAACGAAGTCGTTGCCGTCCGCGTTCAGGGTCCAGCCGCCGTCAATCAGAACCTGCTTGGCGGTATCAACATTGTAGGTGTAGGGATTCAGCCGCTCGTCCAGGGCAGCCTTGTTGTCCTTGTACTCCCACTGGGAGAGGCCGTAGGGGCCATTCACCACGGAGCCGTGGCCCAGGGTGAACTGCTTTACGAAGTTGTCACGATCCAGGCAGTAGGCAATGGCCTGACGGACCTCGGGGAACTGGGTGGGGCCAAAGTCGCAGGAGAACTGGATCTGGCCGTAGCCAGCCCGGTCATAGGAAACGTAGGAAATCTCCCCGGCCTCTACGTGATCCAGGCCGTTCTCAATCTGAGGGCCATCAAGGGTCGCGTCCAGCATATCAACAGAGCCGGCCAGCAGCTCGTCCATAGAGGTAGCGGGAACGGTCTTCTTCACCACGATGGTCTCAATGGAGGGCTTCACGCCGTCATAGGTGCCCTTGAAGTTGGGGTTGATGGTCAGAGTAGCCTGCTTGTCACCGTCGTTGTAGGCTGTCAGCTGGTAGGGGCCGCAGGTAACCTTGGGCATATACCGGTAGCCGGTGCCCACGGTGTTGATGGTCTCAGCCAGCAGCTCGTTGGTGAACTCGCCGGTAATCTGAGCGCCGGTGCCATCATCAACAATATCGCAGCCGGGAGCGATGACGCTCATAGGCAGGGGCCACAGGCTGGCGTAGGTGGTGTCAAAGAAGTAGGGCAGCTCCTCGGCAACAATGGTGACGGAATAGGTGTAGTCGTCAATCATGCGAATGCCGGTGAATTTCTTGTCGCTGGTTCCGTCAAAGTACGCCTTGTAGCCCACGTACTTGTTGGCGTTGGAAACAGTGTCGCCGCCGTCGGTGCTGCGGAACTCAGGGGAAACGTACAGCATGGTGGCGAAGATGTAGTCCTTGACGGTGATGGGGGTGCCGTCGTTCCAGACCAGATCGTCATGGATGGTGACGGTATAGGTCTTGGTGCCGTCCTCGTTTACAACAGAGCTTTCTTCCTTGACAACCTGGGGATTGAAGATATAGCCCTGATCCCGGGTCCAGGCGACCGCGTCATAGCCGAACAGCAGGTGACGGATGTTGGCGTTGGTCGCGCCGTTGGTCCAGCCGGCCATCATGTTGGCGTCCAGCTCGGTGTCGGAGCCGATGACAACCTTGTTCTCACCGGCAGGGGCCTCGGGCTCGGAGCTCTCGGGCGCGCTGGAGGTGGTATCTTCAGAGGAAGCAGATCCGCTGGAGACGCTGGAAACATCTGAGTCGCCGTTGCAGGCGGTCAGGGATACTGCCATGGTAGCCGTCATCGCAGCCGCAAGCAGCATTGCCAGAATTTTTTTCATGGGCGATAAAACCCTCCTTACAAGTGTTTGGTACATTATACAATAAAGTCACGAAAAATGCAATGTGTGGATCGGATTATTTCATGCACGGGAAACCGGCTTTTCTGTGCAGGCTGTCAGGCAAACCGCCAATATGCCGGATTCCAGCGAAATTGCGGACAGGGTTTCGTACAAAAACACTGTATCCAGGAGAAAAACACTTTGCAGCCTTTGAAAAGGGCGTCCGCCGTTAGCATACACAATTTATACCTTGTTCATGTCTGGAAACTTTCTGAAAGCTTGCCAGCGCGCGTTTTTTGGGGGGAGTTGGTGAAAGGGAAGACCTCGAGGCTCCGCGGCCTTGACCCTTGGGTACAGACTCTCGAGGTCTTCCCCGTCAGCTCTCCAGATCCTCGATCAGGGAAAGCAGTTTTTCCTCGTCGGGGACGGGGATGCCCTCTCCGCGGAGTTCCAGCTGATCGGCGGCTGGGAGGGTGTCCACATAGACATGGATCATGCGCACAGGATCCGCGTTCTCCGGGCGGAACACGCCGATCTGATCCTGATACTCCCGAAGGAGATATGCGTGTTCCTCTGCGGAGGCGGGAGGCGGTTCCCTGCGCCCCGCCGCTGATACCACCGCGGCGGCAGCCGCTATGATCAGCATCAGAAGCATCAGCGCCAGACGGTAGGCAAAGCGTTTCGCGGGCTCCATCACAGAAGCCTCCTTCCTGAAGCTCTTCGGAATCTTACCCGGTCCCAGCCTTGGCCGGAACCGGGCGTTTTGATCTTCAGGGAGAGTTTTGCCCGGAATATCGGGGATTATTCAGCTTCTCAGATGGATTGCCCCCCTTTTCATTCGATTGTTCGTTCTATTGGGGGGGACTACTGCTCCCAGGGATTGTCGCACCGGATGCCCGGTGATTGATCCGGCTGGAAAAAACCGCACTGCACCCGGTATTGCAGGAGCAGCCGCTCCGCAATGAAGGGCAGACAGGCGGACAGGCAGTCCAGAAAAATCCAGTCCCGGATCCGCCCGCTCCAGCGGAGCCGGTTCAGATCCCGCAGGAAGTACCCCGCCGCTTCCTGCGATAAGCCGAATACCGTCTGCATCTCCCGATCGCTCTGGATGTTGCAGAGATGCGCCAACCCCAGAGGCGCAATCAGCCCGGCCGCAAGCTGATGGGCCTCCCGCTCCCGGCGGAGCAGCTCCTCCTCCGGAAGGGACCGCCGCTCGTCCTCATCCCCCGCCACATGGCCCAAAAGAAAATGGCTGATCTCATGAAGCAGGGTCCACCTCCGGCGTCCCTTGCTCTGAATAGAGGGATTGTAGGCAATGAGCGGGCAGTCGTTCTTCCGGGTGGAGAAACCGTCTCCGGAACGGGTCAGCAGGGTTTCCAGGGTGTTTCCGGTCAGCCTGGCGAACAAAGGATAGGGAATCACCTTAATTCCATAGCGATCCGCCAGCCCCATAGGGTTCAGGGGATACCGCCCTATGCGGTTTTCCGCCAGGATATCCGCGGCCCGGCGCGCCATCTCCTGACTGTAAATCAAATCAGCCGGATATCCCTTTTTCAATCAAAAATCACGCCCATTCTTCAGGGTGGAAGGATCAAAGGAGCTGTCCACCTGAATGGTCCTGTGAGCAGGCTCCTGGGAACGGGCCACGGCCTCCAGCTCCTCCCGGGCATCCCGCTCCTGAAGGATCCGCTCCCGCTCCTTGGCGAGAACCAGATCCACCATCTCCCGGCCGTGGCTGTCCAGCTCCCGGTAATCGCGGAGGATGTCCCACTCGTCAATGCTGGCTGTAAACTGATTGTCAATATGGATAACATCCTGATACAGATAATTTGCGTCGCATTTCAGGGCATCAAACAGGGCGTAAAGCAGCTCCGTTTTGGGGGAGCTGATGCCGTTCTCGTAGTTGGCGATTGCCGAAGGCGTGACGCCCAGGATGGCGGCCAATTCGGTTCTGGTCATTTTCAGGTTTTCCCTTCGATCCTTTAGCCTTGTGCTAAAGCTCATGATGCTCTTCCTCTCCTTTGGAAAGCTTTGACGAGGCGGATGCCAAGTCTTCCTACTATTAGTATAGCAAAGATTTCTCCGATGTCAAGGCAAAAATAAATAATATTCTTGTAAAAACTACTTGACAATACAAGGATACAGTAGTATCATAGAAGCACAGAAACGTTTCTTGTATATTTAAAACAAACGTTCAAGCCGCTTGAAACCCTTGAAAAAACAGCGGCGCCGCCTATCCCGAAGATAGGCGGCGCCACTGACCAAGAGCTTTTGAATAGGCTCTTAGAGGGGACGGACATTGGCAGCCCGCAGCTTGTTGCTGTTCTTGGGATCGGGCTCGGTGTCGAAGGAAACCTTCTGACCCTCGTTCAGGGTCTTGAAGCCGTCGATCTGGATAGCGGAGAAATGGACAAACACATCGTCGCCGCCGTCGTCGTTGGAAATAAAGCCGAAGCCCTTTTCAGCATTGAACCATTTTACAGTACCGGTGTTCATAAGTAGAAACCTCCATGCTCATTGTAATAGAATCGTAAACCCCCACAAAAAAATCTCACATTTTTTGTAAACCATCAGCGAGCAATGACTTACAAAAAATGTGAGATCACCTTGCGAATTGGATACTTTTATACTATAGCACAGACGATCCAAAAAAGCAATAGGTATTCCTTCTTTTTTGAGGGGAATTTTTACCGCCTGTGCAGCATCATACATACTGCTGTACTCCACATCCCCCACGCACCGAGGAAAGGACGGACGTCATGACAAAAGAAGAGAAAAAGCGGTATCTTTCGGGCTATACCCAGCTGGAACGGTCGGTGGAGGAACGGCTGGGAGAGCTGGAACGGCTCCAGACCCTGCAAAGCCGGCTTCCCGCCGGGGAAGCAGTGCAGCGGAGTGCGGCTCAGCTCCAGCGGCAGCTGGAGGAGGAGATGGACGCCTGCGTCCGGAAGCGGGCGCGGATCTCGTCCCTGATCGCCGGGGCCGGGGAGGGCACGGCTCGAATCCTGCTGGAATACCGGTATCTTCAGGGCTGCACCTGGGAACAGATCGCCGAAAAGCTGCATTACAGCACCATGCAGATACACCGCATCCACAACCGCGCCCTGGAGAAGCTGCCCAGCGAGTGGAATTAGAAGCTGTGCCGCGCAGTCGGGAAGGCCGCGAGACAAAGTCTCGCGGCCTTTTTGGTGCTACACAGGCTTTTTCAGTTCCTCGGCGATGACGGCGCCGGCTTGCTCGGCGAGGGCGTTCATGTGGTTGGCAATGATAAGAAAGCTGTCGGTTTTGGGCCGGGGAGACTGATGCTCCAGCTCATCCAGGAGACGGAGCTTCAGCTCCGTCAGTTCCTGCTCCCGCTGACGGATGCGCTCCATCAGCGTGCCCTCAAAGGAGAGCTGCCAGTATCGTTCCGGATAGGATTCCTTCATATTGTGGAGCAGCTCCAGGCCATAGGCGCTGAGCGGCTGGCTGTCATCCCGGATATAAATCGCCGGCAGCAGTTTTTGCTGCGGATAGGTTGTCATGTCTGCAAATCCTTTCTGATGTGCGCCAGGCGGCGCGGCGGTTTCTTCTGGTGTCTGTATTCAGTATAACAGGGGATTTTGAACAAATAATGGATCCTCCGTCAAGGATTTGTATCCCTTCTGTAAAAACACGCTTTCCATTCCGAAACCGGGTGGTCATTTGCCTCCTTCCTCCTGAGAAGGAGGGAGCACGCCAAGCTTCTTAAAATATCCCCTTGTGGAATCGCTGTGCGGTCGGTTGAACCGCTTGAGGATCAGCGGAAGCTCCCTCTGTGTCAGGATATTCACCTTCTCCTCGCAAGTGAACAGGAGCTTGAAGCCCAATCCCTCCAGAACCGGCCCGCTCTCCGGGCAGAACACCCCAAAGGGATAGGCAAAGGCCACAGGCTCGCTGCCCAGCTCCTGCCGGATCTTTTCGTTCAGGCCGCCCACATCCTCCAGCAGGGCGGATTGATATTCCTGAACGCTTTCCCCCTGCCGGATGCGGATGCCGAACCGCTCCCCGGAGCCGTTCCCGTGAAGATCGTAGGTGTGATTCTGAACCTCCACCAGGCCGGAAGCCTGCATTTCCCGGCACTGATCCCAGGTCAGGTGGGACCAGGCTACCGAGGTGTATTCCTGAGGCTGGGAAAAGAGGTCGGTATGTGTGCCGATGATAGAGACAACCGCCTTCATGCCGTATTTCTGCAAAAGAGGATAGGCGTATTCGTGGAAGCTCTCATATCCGTCGTCGAAGGTGATGAGGATCGGCTTAGGGGGCAGGGACGCGCCCTCTTCCGCCCAGGCCAGCAGCTCCCCCGTGCTGATGGCAGTATAGCCGCAGGACTGGATATAGCGGAGATCCTCTTCAAACTGTTCCGGAGAGATGGTGTAGTCGTTCCAGCGGGCCGAATCAGCAAGGATGTGGTGATACATGGCCACCGGCAGCTTCAGCTCCGGCTGGGCGGGCGCTGAGACTGGCGCCGCGCCTGACGGGAACAGGCAGGATACCGCCACCAGCGTCGCCCCCAGCAGAACCGCCAGCAGATGATAATTTAGCTTCCAGGAACGGATGAACAATCCATCAACCCCTTTATGCAGTTGTCGGGTTCGCCGCCCTATTATGTATATTGAAGCCGGTATGGATTATTCCCCTTTCCAGCACATCCAAAAAGGCGGGGAATTCCGCGTCACGCCGCCGCGGCCTCCCTCCCGCATACCCCAAAAATCCCCCGCATATGCTTATTCCGGGAGTGCCTGGCGCTCCCGGAAAGGAAGAAATGCCATGTCGGAGCTCTGCTTTCCTGTTGCCGCGCCGAAGCCTCAGCCGCCGGTTGCACTGCCGGATCCTTATCCCAGAGTACGGATCACCCAGGCAGATCCCGCCTGTGCCTGCTCTCTCCTTACGGCCCTGGCCGGACGGGACGGGGAGATGACCACCATCTATGAATATCTTTACCAGCACTGGATGCTGACTTCCGTCTATGAGGAGCTCGCCTATACCCTGATCCGCATGGTTCATGTGGAAATTGTGCATCTTCAGCTGCTGGGCGGGCTGATCGTCCAGCTGGGCGGGAATCCCCGTTGTATGTATCCCACCCGGAAGGGCTTCCGGCCCTGGACCGGGAGCATGGTGGACTACGCCCGCAGCGTCCGGGAGGTGCTGGAGTTTGACATCCGCCACGAACAGGCAACCCTGGAGGCTTACGAACATCATGCGAATATTGTTCAGGACAGCTGCGCCTCCACCCTCCTGCTCCGGCTGGCCCAGGATGAACGGCTGCACAAACGCCTCCTGGAAACCTACCTCTCCCGCCTGGAGCACGACTAGGAACTCACAGCGGGGACGCGTCCCCTTGGATTCCCGTCTTTGGGGGAGGGGGTGGGGACGGGCGCTTGCGCCCGTCCCCCTACCTCGCTGGAACTCCCTGACTTGCTGATGCTTCCCGCGGAGACGATCGCCCGCCTGCCCATTTTTTCGTAAAGAAAAAATTCATCCCCACAAGCGGCGCAGAGACTGCGACGCAGAAAGTCCCGAGCGTGTTCTGTTACGCTCGGGACTTTCTGCAAGGAGGAGCTGGTGCTGCGCACGGAATCCCCCAGTCAGGGCTACCGCCGCTGCTCCGAAGGAGCGTCGGCGGTGGAAGGATTCCCTCGGGAGTACAGCGCCTCCCACCTGCACATACCGATCGGAAGATCCAACTCAGTCTGCACGGGAACCCGGATGCGGCGCAGGAAGTACCCGGCACGCAGGAGGGAGCTTTTTTCTTTACGAAAAAAGCGTGCTGCGTGAATCAGACCATCTGCGTGGCAGAAGGCCGGAAATCTGTACAGACTTGACCCCGCCCCTTTTCCGCCCTTAAAAAAGCCCTCAAATAACGGGAATCCAAGGGGAATCCCTCCCCGATGCGCCGCCAGCGGCGCATCTCAGAATTCGGCGAAGCCGAATTCCTAGGCGCGTCGTGAAACAACGCACCGCAGAGCCGCGAGAGCAGAGCTCTCGCGGCCTTGCCCTTCTGGCCTCAGGTTGCGTCTTCAAAGACACGGTCAGCCTCGTCGAGCTCCTCCTGGGGCTCATAGGGATCCGGCAGGCCGTTCTGGAAATAATAGGGATGTATCATATACTTATGAATGTACTGGAAGGAGTTAAAGGCTGTTATCATCGTATAAGTGGAGAAGAAGATAAACAGCGCCAGCAGCAGGGATACAAATATTGGACAGAATAGGAACACCAGCACCGTCAGCCCGCCCGCAAAGAACAGGGTGATGAAGTTCGTCCGCACACCTAGGAAGGACAGCAGAAATGAATTCCGCAGGATGGGCAGGAGCTTCAGATCCACTGTGCAGATGATCAGGTACACATAGTAGTTCGCAAAGGCGAACAGCAGGGTGAAGATGATCACGATTCCCAGCAGAACCCAGTAAAGTCCGCTTTCCAGGGTCTTTGCATAATAAAAGATCCACGCCTGCGTAATGCAGAAGGACAGCACCAGATCCAGAATACCCACAACCAGGCCCTGCTTGAAATTGGCCTTGAAGGCGTCCCAGAAATCTGAAAAGAGAAAGACCGGCTTTTCCATGGTAAAGGAGTGGATGATTTTCGTCATGGCCGCCGTGGCGGGGCCAATGGTGATGATGGGAATGCAGAAGAGCACATACAGCAGATTCAGCTGCACCAGCTTCCAGAACTTCCGGAAATAAATCTCAAAAAACAGGAAGAACCGCTTTTTCTTCGGCCCGTCCTTTTTTACGCCCTTTCCAGGCTTAGCGTAGTTGCCGAATCCTAAAAATCCCGCCATGGAGCAACCATCCCTTTCCGCCGGCTGAACCTCAGACCGGCCACATCCTTTTTCCCTGCCCTATGTTCCCAACTGGAAGAACCCGGAAAAGAGCCGTACGCACAGGGCGTAAGTCCCCGCGGACAGCACAGCCATGAAACAGAGTATCAGGAATTTCATATTATACAGCCGGATCACACCGCCGGTTACCGGCCCGCAGGGCTTTTCCAGGCTCTCGCCCCGGCGCATTGGACAGAAGCCGGAGAAAAACAGGCAGGAAAGCCGGATGGACTCCCTGCACCCGATGAACAGCGCCAGCAGCTCCAGCACCGCGGAGGGGACGAGCACCAACGCGCTGTAGCCCAGAGCCTCCCAGCCGAAGGCACGGTAAAGATTCCCCAGGAAGGCCCCCAGCCCCAGGCCCTTGAAGAAGGGAAGCACCAGCGCGCCGGGCTGTCCGATGGCGCTGTAGCCCAGCAGGTAGGGGATCAGGAGGAAGAGGAAAGCGGTCTGAAGGCACTGGCGGAAGCTCTCCAGGAGGGACTGCTCCCGCTGAGCGAGCACATAGCCGCCCGCCAGTCTGCCCAGCGTGTCGGACAGAGCGCCGCCCCGGCTGATGAGGAGAACCCCATAAATCATGCCCGCCGCAAAGGAAAGGACAATCAGAAAAAAAGACAGTCTTCCTCTGGGGCGGAGTATTTCCGCCGTTCTGAATGAGCGCACCTGCATGTCCATCATCCTAACATATTTTTTTCATTAATATGTTAAGATACTGTGACTTAGAACTCAAATGGGAAGCAAGCCCGCCAAGGCGATCACTCCGCCAGCGCGGCCTTGATCATGATCGCGCATTCCAGCCGCTTCCGCTCCAGCTCGCAGGAAACCTTGTGCGGCTTCAGGATATCCCCGGCATACTGGAGGTTGTTGGCGTTGCAGCCGCCGCTGCAATAGAACTTTGCCCAGCAGCCTTTGCAGTCCTCCTTGCTGTAGACGTTGGCCCGGGCGAAGCGCTCCTTCATCTCCCGGTTGATGGAGCCGTCATAGACGCTCCCCATCTTCCACTCCTCCATGCCCGCAAACTGGTGGCAGGGATAGACGTCCCCGTCCGGAGTGACCGCCACATACTCGTTGCCGCAGCCGCAGCCACGGAGCCGCTTAATCGCGCAGGGGCCCTGATCCAGATCCAGCATGAAATGGAAGAAGTTGAAGCCCTTTCCGGCCTTTTTCCGCCGGATCATCTCCAGCGCAAGACGCTCATACTCCTGGAAAATTCGGGGAAGCTCCGCCTCTGTCAGGGAATACGCCTCCGCCGGATCGGTCACCACCGGCTCCACGGAGATCTGATCAAAGCCCGCTTCGTTCAGGGAGAGCACGTCCTTGGCAAAGTCCAGATTATACCGGGTGTAGGTCCCCCGGACGTAGTACTGCCCGTCTCCCCTGCGGCGGACGAACTCCTGAAACTTAGGCAGGATCAGGTCGTAGCTTCCCTTGCCGTTGGGAGCGGGGCGCATCCGGTCATGGACATCCTTCCGCCCGTCGATGGAGAGCACCACGTTGTGCATCTCCTGGTTGATGTAGTCCATGGTATCGCTGTCCAGCAGCACGCCGTTGGTGGTGATGGTAAAGCGGAATTTCTTCCCGTATTCGGCTTCTCTGCCCCGTGCGTAGGCGACCACCGCCTTGACCACGTCCATATTCATCAGCGGCTCCCCGCCGAAGAAATCCAGCTCCAGATTCCGGCGGCCCTGGGAGTGCTCCAGCAGAAAATCGATGGCCTTTTTCCCGGTTGCCTCGTCCAGGAGCTTCCGCCCGTGGCCGAAATCGCCGGTGGAGGCGAAGCAGTATTGGCACCGCAGGTTGCAGTCGTGGGCCACATGGAGACACATGGACTTGATCGGCGCGGAAACCATCCGATCCGCAAACTGGGCGTAATCGTCCTCGGAGAAGAGCACGCCGTCCTTCCAGAGCTCCAACAGCTCCTGATAGGCTTCCTCCAGCTCCGCCAGGGAGTAGCGATCCCGGAGCTCCTCCGCCGCCTTCCGGGGCAGCTCCTCGCTCATGGGAGGCTCCAGCAGATCCAGCAGATCATAGGCTATCCGATCCACCACGTGAATGCCGCCGCTGTTTACGTCGATCACAATATAGAAGCCGTTCAGCTGATATTTATGTATCATCAGTTCTTGATCCCTCACTATTCCAGCCTGTGAACCTGTTCAAAGCTTCTGCGTGGTGGGTGGGTAAGGTCGCGAGACGCTGTCTCGCGGCCTTACCCACCCACCACGCAGAGCCTGTAAACAGGCTCTGACAAACAAAGAAGCTGTACCCATGGCCGCAGGGGTGTGGCTCTGCGGCCGCGAATACACCTTCCAAAAAGAAAAGGGGCGGATCTGTCCTCCGGATAGACCCGCCTCTGCGCTCTTATTTCTCGCACTTCTGATTGGCAACCGTGCAGGAGGTCTTGCAGGCAGACTGGCAGGAGGCCTGGCACTCGCCGCAGCCGCCCTTTGCCGCAGACTTCTTGAGGTTTGCGCTGTTCAGGGTCT
Source organism: Oscillospiraceae bacterium (assembly GCA_022791945.1). GTDB lineage: Bacteria > Bacillota > Clostridia > Oscillospirales > Ruminococcaceae > Paludihabitans. The sequence goes on from JAAVZY010000039.1 coordinate 44,334, forward strand.
TGACATGCTTCATTGGTTTTCTCCCTCGCTTCCGCATTTGAAAGTGATTGGAGTCCGCAGACTTTGGCTGCGGCTCTCACATGAGAAAAGTATAACACAAAAAGGGGAAAAGATCAACATTTGATCCGTTTTCTGCGGTTGACGCCCAAAACGCCGCCGAAACCGGCGCAGAGTAGGATGATCCCCGTTTTGACGCAGAGCGCCGCCACGGGGGCCGACTGCTGGAAGCCCACGCTGAAAAGCAGCATGATCACCAGGAGGATGCCCCCGCAGATGAATCCAAGCAGGAGGCCCTTTTCCTTCAGGAGCCGCCCGCAGGTGTAGCCTGCTGTCAGAGCGCCCATAGAGGCGGCAATGACCGCCATGCAGTCCGCCGCTGCCGGCGGAACCTCCAGGCGGCAGAGCAGCAGCGAGAACAGCAGCAAAGCCCCCATGGTTACAAGCTCTCCAAAAAGGATGCTGATCAACGCGGCCTTCGCGTATCGGTGAAGCTGAGAGGCCTGAAGGCCCTCCACTCCCGGTCTGCGTCCGCCGCTATGCTTTTGTATCCGCTCCATGGCGTTCCCTTCCCTCTCCCGCCGGAGTGCGCAAATGTCCGGCCTGATTCAGTTCTATTGTATTCTCCCAGGAAGGGTTTTAGTACAATGCACCGACTGCCCTGCCGTGATAAAGGGGCCTATACCTCCGCGTTTACATCGTCGTGTACAGTCTCGTTGGACTGGATTGCCCAGCGCTTGATCCGCACCTTGCTGCGATCGTTGCCGGTTTCAATAACAACCGTGTCCTCCTTGATGCTGACCACAAGGCCCACAATGCCGCCCGCGGTCACGATCTCATCGCCCACCTGAATGCTGTTGCGCATCCGCTGGGTTTCCTTCTCCTTCTTCTTCTGGGGCCGAATCAGCAGAAAATAGAACACGACAACCATCAAAACCAGCGGCAGAACCGTAGAGGCCATCGTGAGAACGCCTTCCATTCCTTCCATACCGTTCATTGCTGCACATCCTTTCGCCGCTATGCGCCGGCAGAGTTCCCTGTGGCGCAGACGCGCCCGTCCCCGATCCTGCATAGGTAAAGTTGATCCAGGACAATAAATCTCATTATACCGGGATTCACAGGGAATTGCAATAAGAAAATGTAAATTTCAGGCTCTTAGAGCCTGTTCAGGATCTCTAGGTCTTCGGAAGGGCAAGGCCGCGAGACGCTGTCTCGCGTCTCTGCGGTGCGTCGTTTCACGACGCACCTAGGAATTCGGCTTCGCCGAATTCTAAGATGCGCCGCTGGCGGCGCATCGGGGATCTAACCCCCTTGGAACCCGTAATTTTTAAGGGCGGAAAAGGGGGTGGGGTCAAGTCTGTACAGACTTCCGGCTTTCTGCCACGCAGACAGTCTGATTCCCGCAGTACGCTTTTTTCGTAAAGAAAAAAGCTCCCCCCTGCGTGCGGGACACTCCCTGCGCCGCACAGGGTATGAGCGCAGCAGAACACGCTCGAAACTCCCTGCGTCGTAGTCTCTGCGCCGCACGTGAGGCTGAATTTTTTCTTTACGAAAAAATGGGTAGGCGGGCGATCGGCCACGAAAGAAGTACCAGTGAGGCAGGAATCAAAATCATGCTCCCTATAACCCCAAAAAGACGGGAATCCAAGGGGGACCAGGCCCCCTTGGCAGAGCGCGAGACAGCGTCTCGCGGCCTTGCCCGACCACGCACGCGGAGATCTTAAACAGGCTCTGAGGGGAAATCCCTCGGCGGGGCATCCCCAGGGGAGCGAATCCGCAAAAAAGCCTCCTGACAGACGTCAGGAGGCTTTTTTTATATCATTCGGAGATTTTTGGACTGGGGAACAGGGAACGATTAGTTGCAGATGGTCTGCTCAGTCTCTTTGTCGAAGATGTGGAGCTTGTTGGTGTTGATGGCAATCTTTACATTGTCGCCAACCTTCGCGGTGGAGCGGGAATTTACTCTCGCAACAACGGGCTCGCCCTCCAGAGACAGGTACAGATAAGTCTCATGGCCCATCAGCTCGGTAACCTCAACGTCACAGTTGACGGAATCCGGATAAGCGGACAGGGACATCTCGTCGTCATGGAGATCCTCAGGACGGATGCCCATAATGACTTCCTTGCCAACCTTCGCCTTCAGAGCGTCGTTGACCTTGCCCTCGGGAATGGCAACGGTGTAGGCCTTGGCGTCGCCGCCGATCTTCAGGGAGTACTTGCCGCCCTTTTCCTCAACGATAGCGTCGATGAAGTTCATCTGGGGAGAGCCCATGAAGCCTGCCACGAACAGGTTGCAGGGCTTCTCGTACAGGTTCTGGGGAGTGTCAACCTGCTGAATGAAGCCGTCCTTCATAACGACGATCCGGGTGCCCATGGTCATAGCCTCGACCTGGTCGTGGGTTACGTAGATGAAGGTGGTTCCCAGGCGCTGATGCAGCTTGGTGATCTCGGTACGCATTTGGGCGCGGAGCTTTGCGTCCAGGTTGGACAGAGGCTCGTCAAGCAGGAATACCTGAGGCTCACGGACGATTGCGCGGCCCAGAGCAACACGCTGTCTCTGACCGCCGGACAGAGCCTTCGGCTTTCTGTCAAGCAGATATGTAATGTCCAGAATGCGGGCGGCCTCCTCTACGCGGCGCTTGATCTCATCCTTCGGGGTCTTGCGCAGCTTCAGGCCGAAAGCCATATTCTCAAACACGGTCATGTGGGGGTACAAAGCGTAGTTCTGGAACACCATCGCGATATCGCGGTCCTTGGGGACAACATCGTTGACCCGGCGGTCGCCGATATACAGATCGCCCTCGCTGATTTCCTCCAGGCCGGCGATCATACGGAGCGTGGTAGACTTGCCGCAGCCGGAGGGGCCTACCAGGATGATAAACTCCTTATCGGCGATTTCCAGGTTGAAGTCGGAGACAGCGACAACACCGCCCGGATACTTTTTATAAATTCCCCTTAAAGACAAACTAGCCATAATGAACCTCCTATTTTAAACTACTTAAAGATAAACTAAGCGTTTTCTTTACTATAACAAATTTCCGCGGAATTGAACAGTAGATGATTGCCCAAACTTTGGTTTTAGGCTTTATGAATAATGCCTAAGTTTTCAATCCGGGGCTTTGGGGTCAAAAGCGGTTGCTGGATAATTCAACAAAATTTCTTCGAGCTCTTTGTGCAAAATCGCGCGGCACCTCCCTTCAGAGAGAGTTTCATCCAGAAAAAGGCCTCCGATCCGAACCCGCTTCAGCCACAAAACGCCGGCGCCCAGCACTCCGAACATCCGCTTGATCTGGTGGTACTTTCCTTCCCGGAGGATAATTTCCACCAGCGGCGTACGTCCGTCCTCCAGCATCCGGGCCTCCGCGCCCTGGCAGAGGGTCCCGTCGGCCAGAGTGATTCCCTCCGCCAGACGCCGGATGCCCTCCTCAGTCAGGGGCGCGTCCAGCCGGACGTGGTAGGTCTTGGGGACGTGGCTTTTGGGGGAGAGAATCCGGTGGGCGAAGGCGCCGTCGTTGGTGAGCAGAACAAAGCCGACGGTATCCTTGTCCAGCCTTCCGGCGGGAAAGAGATCCCGCCGGAACAGCTCAGGGGGCACCAGCTCCAGCACGGTAGGGCTCCGGCCGTCCTCAGTGGAGGAGACGTAGCCCGCGGGCTTGTTGAGCATGAGGTAGACAAAGGGCTGATACCCCACCGGCTCCCCCCGGAGGGTGATGCGGTCTGACCGGGGATCCACCTTCTGCTCCGGGGAGCGGGCGGGCAGGCCGTTGACTTGGATGCCGGCCAGAGAGGCGCGCACCTCGGATCGGGAGAGAATCTCCTGGCTGGAGAAAAACCGATCCAGCCGCATAGTTCCCATACTGCCGCCTCCTTACAAATAGAAATCCCATCCCTCCGGTACACAGAGATAAGTGTCTGCGTGGTCGAAGGGTAAGGCCGCGAGACGCTGTCTCGCGCTCTGCGGTGCGTCGTGAAACGACGCACCTAGGAATTCGGCGAAGCCGAATTCTGAGATGCGCCGCTGGCGGCGCATCGTGGACGCGTCCCTTTGGAATCCCATCTTTTTAAGGGCTTTTTTAAGGGCGGGAAAAGTGGTGGGGTCAAGTCTGTACAGACTTCCGGCTTTCTGCCACGCAGGCAGTCTGATTCCCGCAGTACGCTTTTTTCGTAAAGAAAAAAGCTCCCCCCTGCGTGTGGGGTAGTTCCTGCGCCGCATCAGGATTCCTGCACAGACTGGGATAGTGCTTCCGATCAGTATGTGCAGGCGGGGTATTCTGTGCCTCTGAAGGAATCCTTCCACCACCGTCGTCCCTTTGGTCCGACGGCGGTCCCCTCTCCCATACGTTCCTTCGGAACGTATAACACGGGAGGCAAGCCAACTCTGTGCGTCTACAGACGCTTTCTGCGAAGTTAAGGGGATTTGTGCGTCTTAAATTCGCACCAACCGTCTCCAGGAGCAGAGTGTTGGCTCGGCCCCCTTGTTAGACGTTCCGAAGGAACGTCCGGGGCATGGCAGGGATGCCGCCGCCAGGCGGTAGCCCTGACTGGGGGATTCCCTGCGTGGCACAGCGTTCCCCCTCCGCAGAAAGCATGAGCGCAGCAGAACACGCTCGGGACTCTCTGCGTCGCCTATGGGGATGAATTTTTTCTTTACGAAAAAATGGGTAGGCGGGCGATCGTCCCTGCAGCGAGTACCAGGTACCAGCGAGGCAGGAACTGAAATTCCGCCCCCATAACCCCCAAAAGACGGGAATCCAAGGGGAATCCCTTCCCCTTGGCGAGAGCGCGAGAGCAGAGCTCTCGCGGCCTTAGGAACTCCCAGGAAAAGAAGAAGCCCCTAAACCCGTGGGCTGGAGCTCCTTTGAGTAAGTATACTCTTTTTCGGGCGAAACTGCAACCGGGAAAGCGCAAGGAAATAACTGGTAATCTCAGGAAAATCTGAGCATCTTGCCTATTGATCCGTATTCATCCGGAAGCCGTGCTGGAACCCGTCCAGCTCCAGGGAACAAATATCGCCGCCAATGATTTCCTGCTGATAGATCAGAAGATTGGCCCGGACGTGTTCCGGATGGCCCGGATAATTGAGGACACTATAGCTGTAGCGCCGGACCCGCTTGCCCTGATATTCCTCCAGAGAGAAGCCCTGTTCCGTCTGAATCCGGTTATACACGGCATACACATCCCCGAATTCCATGGGGATGGCCACCTCCACCACCTCGCAGGCCTCCCCCTCCACCACCCAGCCGAAGCTCTCCAGAAAAGCGATCCGCTGCTCGTTGGTGGCGGCTTCCCGTGACTGTATCCCCGCGGAGGCGGGAACACCGGCGCTGCCGCCCCGGAACAAAAAGAATCCCCCCGCAGCGATCAGCGCCAGCAGCACCCCCAGCAGCAGCTTCTTCCCATTGGTTTTCATTGAAATTACAAACATCGCCGCCCCTCCTCTACTCGTCTTCTATAATGTACGCTTATCCTCCTTCGGGTATGCTCTCCAATGAAAGGGGACGGGTTCCCCTTGCCGCTTCTGCTCAAATCCGGCACGCTCCAGGCACAACGCCTTACATTTTCTTCTTACACCCTTTAGTTTTAAGCGCTTGAGACGAATATGTATAGTAAAACAGACACGCTTTGGCAAGTTGCCTGGCCAAATCCTATTGAATTTGCCAATTCTTATGCGCATTCAGCCCTAAAATTCCTGTTTGCTTTGACTTCCCTGGCTGCGCATCCGCGCATTCTGCATTTCCCGCCTCGCCGCTCCGGAAGCCCTGCCCCATTTCCGACAGAGCTGCGGGTTTTCGCGGCGCCCGGCACGATTATGGCGCTTTCCATCGAAAAAGGGAGGGATACTGCCTTGACGCCTGCACCCACTGTCGATATCAATCAGCGGCTGCGAAAACTGGCGAATCTGCACACACTGAACATTCCGGATCTCTTCCAGCTGGGACGATTGAGTCCTGTTCCCAACGGCCTGAAAGAACACACCCACGCCGGCATGTTTGAAATCTGCTATCATTTGGAGAGCTCACAGGTCTATGAGCTCCAGGGCCGGCGATGCGAGGTGCAGAGCGGCGATATGCTTATTATCCCGCCCGGACTGCCCCACTCCATGGAACGCCCCGCAGGCGGGCCTTCCATGATGTACTATTTTCTGTTCTGCTGTCCGTCAAACACCTCTACCTTCATGGGCCTGGAAACGCCTCTTTCCAATTATATTCGGGACTCGCTTTACTCCATCGGGGAAGGGCGGATTTTCCAGGGGAGCGGCGCTATCCGCGCGCTGCTGGAGCAGATCATCCAGATGTATTTTTCCGATTCTCCCTTCCGCCTCCTGCGGATACGCTACCTGACCGTCGAGTTCTTTTATCATCTGGTGCGTCAAATCGAGCGGGATGAACGCTCCGCCCAGATGCCGGAGGATATCCGGGACGTCCTGGAATATGTGGAAAGCCTGCCTACCAGGCATTTTTCCTCAGAGGAGCTTGCGCTCCGAGCGGATCTTCCTCTGCCTGTCTTCCAAAGAAAATTCAAAGCGTATACCGGCTTTACCCCCAATATTTATATGGTTCGGCGCAAAATCCAGCTTTCCCAGGAGCTGCTGCGCGGCACCTTTATGCCTGCTACGGAGATTGCCTCCAAGCTGGGCTTTTCCTCCAGCCAGCACTTTTCCACCATGTTTAAGCGCTTCTGCGGGCTAACCCCCAACGAGTACCGGAAACAGTATCAGGAGCCTATCAAATAATGCAAAAAAATTCCGCTTTCTGAGCGGATTTTTTTGGTGCAAATTTATAAGGATGGTGGTATACTGAGGGCAGGCTTCATAGTCACCGCAGAAGCGGCGAAGGGCAAGGCCGCGAGACGCTGCCTCGCGCTCCGCCAAGGGGATTCAATCCCCTTGGAACCCGTAATTTTTAGGGGTTATGGGGCAAGTCTGTACAGACTTGTTACTCCCTGCTTCGCTGGTACTTCCTTCCTGGTCGATCGCCCCCTGCCCATTTTTTCGCAAAGAAAAAATTCGGCCCTATAGGCGGCGCAGCGGCTGCGACGCAGAAAGTTTCGGGCGTGTTCTGCCGCGCTCATACTTTCCGCGGCGCAGGAAGTATCCCGCGCGGGGGAGGGAGCTTTTTTCTTTACGAAAAAAGCGTACTGCGGGAATCAGACTGTCTGTGCGGCAGGAGGAAGGAAGTCTGTACAGACTTGAACCCCACCCCTTTCCGCCCTTAAAATAATGGGATGCCAAAGGGACGCGTCCACGATTCGCCGCCATCGGCGCATCTCAGAATTCGGCGAAGCCGAATTCCTAGGTGCGTCGTTTCACGACGCACCGCAGAGCGCGAGACAGCGTCTCGCGGCCTTGCCCTTCGATCAGTTCCGGGCCGGCAGGCTCCAAGAAAGGATGCGTTCTTATGTTTGAAGCGAGATTGTTTGACGAGCTGACCCCCATCTATCCGGATACCAACCCCCTGGAGGACGGAGCCCTGCGCTACACCGTGGCAGGCGCCAACGGCACCTACGCGGGCGTGCATATTGCGGTCCGGGGGCTGACCCCGGGGATTCCCCTCTCCCTGGAGGTAAAGGGCCCCCACCGGGCCTATAAGCTGTTCCAGCTGATTCCTGTCCCGGTAGAGGTCAACACCGGCGCGGATCAGCGGAGCGAATATCTGAAGGACGATCACAACGACAACGTGATCCGCCGGGCCCCTTTTATGATCTATGACGCTTTGGAGCCCATCTTCAATATCGTCATGCCCCAGCTGACCACCGCCGCCTTTGCCTTCCGCACCCCCATTGAATACTGCCGGGAAAAATCCGTCGGGGAGTGGACCATTACCCTCCGCCACGACGGCGGGGAGCAGGTGCTGGCCCTGACGGTGGAGCAGTACCCCTCCGTGGTGCCGAAGGCGGGGAAGGACACCTATCAGATGGTAAACTGGTTTGATTTCAACGGCATCGCCTCCTGGCACAACGCCCCCAAGTGGAGCCCCAAATATGAGCAGATGCTGGAGAAATACTTCCGGGCGGCAGTCTACACCCGGCAGAACATCCTCTGCATCCCCTGCGGGGAGCTGTTCGGCCTGGACGAGGCCGGAGAGCCGGTGCTCCAGGAGGAGCGGGTGGACACCCTGATCCGCATTGCCCAAAAGGCCGGGATCGCCTACTTCCACGGCGGAGCCTGCTGCGGCCGGGCCGCGGGAGCCAAGGATGACGATGCGTTCTATAACTCCCTGGATCACGCCCATTTCACCACGCCGGAGGAGATCAACAAGGCCTTCCGGTTCCAGGCCTTTGACCTGTTTGACAACGGCACCGAAGCCCAGTTCTCCCCCACCGGGGAGCTGATCAGCACGGAAAAGGGACAGGCTCAGCTCCGTTCCGCCATGCGCCAGCTGAATAGCTATCTGGATCGGAAGGGCCTGCGGGAGATCTGGATGCAGTCCTGCCTGGACGAGCCCAACGACGCCCTGGAGGCCGCCTACCGCACGATCACCTCCATTACCCGGGAGGAACTGCCCGGCATTCCGATTCTGGAGCCGGTGCTCCCCACCGAGTCCGTGGTTGGCGCACTGGACGTCTGGTGCCCCACCCTGGCCAACTATGAGGAGAATCAGGAATTCTTCGAGGAGCGGGTTGCCCAGGGGGATCGGCTGTATGTGTACTCCTGCCTGACTCCCGGCGGAAATTACTGCAACCGGCTGATGGATATGGAGCGTCTGCGGGTGGTATGGATCTCCTGGGCTCCTATCCGGTATCCCCACGTGGAGGGCTATCTCCACTGGGGCATGAACTATACGAATGGAATCGATCCCTTCAAGCGTCAGGCGGCCATGTTCAGCGAGCAGGTGCTGGAGTACCATCCGAAGTACGCCAACTTCCTGCCTGCGGGAGACATGTGCATGTTCTATCCGGGCTTTAACATTCCCCTGACCTCTACCCGGAGCGAGGCCCACCGGATCGGCTTTGAGGATCTCTGCCTCCTTCAGGCAGTGGAGAAGAAGGCCCCCGGCCGCGGCCGGGCCATTGTGGACAAGGTGTTCCACGGCTACAAGGACTACTCCAAGTCCGTTCCCGAGTACCGCGCCGCCCGCAGGGAGCTTCTGGAAACCGCTCTGGAGCTGGGCGTGTAGGCCTGCCGGAACACGGCCGCAGGGCGGCTCTGGAAATGAAAGGATGGGACAGCGATGAACCTGGAAGCGCTGGAAAAAGGAAGATGCACGCTGGGGCTGGAGCTTGGCTCCACCCGGATCAAGGCGGTTCTCATCGGGCCGGATTATATGCCTGCCGCCTCCGGGGCCTATGACTGGGAAAACCGGCTCGAGGACGGGATCTGGACCTACCGCCTTGAGGACGTGTGGGCAGGGATTCAGGCTGCTTATGGACAGCTCCGCGCAGAGGTGCAGGAGCGGTATGGCCGGCCCCTTTCCCGGCTGGGGGGCATGGGCGTTTCCGCCATGATGCACGGCTACCTTCCTTTTGATCAAAAGGGGGCGCAGCTTGCGCCCTTCCGCACCTGGCGGAACACCATCACCGCCGCAGCCGCCGAAGGGCTTACCGGCCGCTTTGGCTTCAACATTCCCCAGAGATGGAGCATCGCCCACCTGTATCAGGCCATGCTCAACGGGGAGGAGCACGTAAAGGACATTGCCTTCCTGACCACCCTGGCCGGGTACGTCCACTGGCGGCTCACCGGGGAAAAGGTGCTGGGCGTGGGGGACGCCTCCGGGATGTTCCCCATTGACAGCGCTGCCGGAGACTATGATCAGGGCATGACGGAGCAGTTCGACAGCCTGCTGTCAGAGGCGGGCGTCTCCTGGCGGCTCCGGGACATTCTGCCCAGGGTTCAAGCCGCCGGCGAGCCTGCCGGAGCGCTCACCCGGGAGGGGGCGCGGCTGTTGGATCCCACCGGACAGCTTCAGGCGGGGGCGCCCTTCTGCCCGCCCGAGGGGGACGCGGGAACCGGCATGACCGCGACCAACAGCGTGGCCGTTTCCACCGGCAATGTCTCCGCCGGGACCTCCGTCTTTGCCATGGTGGTGCTGGAGAAGGCTCTCTCCCGGGTCTATCCGGAGATCGACCTGGTGACCACGCCTGCCGGAAAGCCGGTTGCCATGGTACACTGCAACACCTGCACCTCTGATCTGGACGCCTGGGTGGGCCTGTTCGGGCAGGTTATCCGGGCCTCGGGGGGAGCGCTTTCCAAGGGAGCGCTCTACGATCTGCTCTACCGGAAGGCCCTGGAGGGCTCCGGGGACTGCGGCGGGCTGCTGAGCTATAATTTTTATTCCGGGGAGCCGGTAACCGGCATCGACGGGGGAGCGCCCCTGTTCCTGCGCCCACCCCAGGCGGAGCTGTCCCTGGAGAATTTCATGCGCGCCCAGATTTACGCTGCCGTGGCGGCGCTGAAGCTGGGAATGGATATCCTGGTGGAGCGGGAGCAGGTGAAGCTGACGAAGCTGCTGGGCCACGGCGGCTTGTTCAAGACCAAGGAGGTGGGCCAGCGCCTGCTGGCGGGCGCCTTGGGCGTGCCGGTTGCGGTGCGTGAAACCGCCGGAGAGGGCGGCCCCTGGGGGATGGCCCTGCTCGCGGCCTATCGGGCGGAGCGGGCCGGCGGGGAAAGCCTGGAGGATTTCCTAGAGAAGCGGGTGTTTGTTCAGGGGGCGGAAAGGGTTATCCAGCCGGATCCGGCGGACGCGGCGGGCTTTGCCGCGTACATCCGCCGGTATCAGGCCGGCCTGGAGCTGGAACGGACAGTGTCCAGGCTCCGCCTATAAGGCCGCGAGACGCTGTCTCGCGCTCTGCGGTGCGTCGTGAAACGACGCACCTAGGAATTCGGCTTCGCCGAATTCTGAGATGCGCCGATGGCGGCGCATCGTGGACGCGTCCCTTTGGATTCCCATCTTTTGAGGGTTATGGGGGTGTGGGATTTCGGTTCCTTCCCCACTGATACTTCCTTCGTGGTCGATCGCCCGCCTACCCATTTTTTCGTAAAGAAAAAATGGGTAGGCGGCACAGACCGTACGACGCAGAAAGTCCCGGGCGTGTTCTGTTACGCTCGGGACTTTCTATGTGGGATGAAACGCTTTGCCCTGCTCGGAATCTCCCCGCCGCTTCGAAAATCGCTCCCAGCCTGTGCGAAATCGCAAGCGAGTTTGTGCTACGCTCACACTCTCTGCGCCGCAGGAAGTACCCCACCCCTTTTTCCGCCCTTAAAAAGCCCTTAAAAGGATGGGATTCCAAAGGGACGCGTCCCTTTGGCGGGAGCTCGAGGGCAGAGCCCTCGAGGTCTTCCCTCTGTGACGGGGTTCCCCGGCGCTATACTGTAACTACAAGCGAAAATTCCCCGTCACCACTTGATTATTCCCGCTGCCTGTGGTATCATAAAATAGCTGATTTATAGATTGGAGGCAGTTACTTTGAACGGATTGCAAATTGCAGGCGGTATTCTGATTTTAATTACAAGTATTCTTTTGATCGTGCTCACACTGATGCAGGACAGCAAGCAGCCCGGCGCTCTGGGCAGCCTGACCGGCCAGCAGTCAGACTCCTACCTGAGCAAAAACCGGGGCCGCACCCTGGAAGCAAAAATGGTCTTTATCACCCGGATTCTCCTGATTGTCTTTATCGCAGTTACCGTACTGCTCAACATTCTCATCACCTATATGAAATAGTGTGCCGTAGGCGCGGGGCTCCTTTGGGAGCCCCGCGCTTTTTGTTCGGGAGCTTTGTTCTGCTTATCCGCCTGAGCCGCGGAAATCGTAGTAGCACATCCGATCCTGAATCCGTTTCCGGGCCCGCTGGAGCGTCCGGGACACGGTGGACAGGCTCACCCCTACTTCCTCTGCAATTTCTGTCATGGTCATCTCCCGCCCGTAATACATGGTAAGATAGGTGCGCTGCTTTGCTGTAAGCTGGCGGGTGATAATCTGCCGGAGAATCTCCACCGCCCGCTGCCGCTGGCGCTCGTTCCCCTCCCCGGAGGTTCGCTGCACCAGCTCCCTGACGATCAGATCTGGCATCTGATCATAGCTGATTCGCCGCTGTCTGATACCCTGCCGCCTCCTTTCACCGGCTGCACGCCTGCCTTGGCGTACAGCTCACGCGCCATCTGGTGGAGATAGCTCCACTCCTCCTGCAACAGGTGAATCCGCTGCACCAGCTGGATCCGCTCCTGCCGGGGCGCGCCCTGAAGCTCCTGCCGGAGCTGCTTCTCCCGCTCCATCAGCGGCCGCGCCGACTCCATGTATTCCTCTGCCAGGCTCTTCCAGTCCATTCGCTCAGACATCCTTTCCGAAGGCTCTGCCTTCTGCTGTTCTGATTCAATGATACTTGAAGGAATGGGCCAAAACAATCACATTTCGGAACATGTATTTTTGAACAAACGCAGATTTATTCGCATTTTTCTGGTTTTGAGCAGGCAAGAAACTTGTTGCACACTATTTTTGCTGGGCGGAGGCGCTCGCCACCGGATAAAAAACTCCTGAATTGTTTACAATTTTAAAACGGATTTTCGTCTAATCCGTGCTATACTGGTTCCTATAGAAAAGACTGCTGTCGGAAATGCAGGCGGAAGGGCAGGTGCGGACACCGTTGATGAAGGAAAAACCGGAACGAACGGAAACCTATATACCAGGACTGGGCCTGGTGCAGCAGGCAGGCGGCTCCGCCGACGATATCCGCAGGATGTCCAACCTGCTGAGCCTGCTTCTGCTGTGTTATCCGCTGCTGGTTCGGCTGTTCCGGATGCCGCTGACCTATCTGGCCTATCTGCTGGGCTTTTCCGTCCGAATCAATCCTCTGACGGGGCTGGTCATCCAGACCGCCTCTGTGCGGACGGCAGTCTCCGCCCTGACGGAAGTGGTTTCCCTGGGAATTCTGATGCTTCTGGTACTGGGACTGTATTACCGGCCCATCTCTCAGGGGCGCATATTCCGCCGGCCTCAAAAGGGCGTGCTTCCTCTGGCCTTCCCCATGCTGCTTGCAAGCGGGACTATGGCGGTGATCTGCGCCTTTCTCCTCAGCCGCATGATGGGCTCTGTGGGACTGGTGGTCTATCTGAACCAGGAGCCCATTTACGGCTTTTCCCCGGAGGTAGCCGCCTCTCTGGCGGCGGGGCTTCTGCTGGCGCTCTTTCAGGAGCTGCTGTTCCGGGGGGTAATCCTGACCGCTCTGCGGCAGTTTGGCGATACCTTCGCGGTGCTGATCTCTGCGGTACTTTTTGCGGTGTGGTGCAGCGGAGTAGTGGAGGCGGTGTACGGTTTTCTCTTTGGGGTGTGCGCGGCCTATTTTGTCATCCGTTCCGGCAGCGTGTACACGGCAATGCTGGGCCGGGCGGGTCTGCTGATTCTGCTGGAGCTCTTCCGGCTGATCCGGGGACTGCTGAATCCCAGGGAGGCGCAGCTGGCGCTCATCGGCGGGGGGCTGCTTCTGGCCCTGCTGGCCTTGGCTGCGTATCTGCGGTTTATCCGGCTGGATCCCTGTGCCTTCCGTCTTGCTCCTGCGGAGGGGGCGCTGAGCACCCGTGCCCGGCTGGGAGCCTTCTGCGGGAGCGTCTGCTTCCTGCTATTCCTGCTTGGGCTGCTTTATCGGACGGTGGCGACCGTCCAGGTCATAGGATAGGGAGGATCAACGGTGCGGCTTCAGCACTCAGACTATATGGAAATAGCCCTTCGGGAGGCCCGGCTGAGCCTTCCCAAGGATGTGCCCGTAGGGTGTGTGATTGTCCGGGAGGGGCAGCTTGTGGGACGGGGGCACAACACCCGGGAGGCTGCACGGGACGCCCTGGGCCATGCGGAGCTGACAGCCATCCGCTCCGCCTGCCGGAGACTGGATACCTGGCGGCTTTCCGGCTGCACGCTGTATGTCACTCTGGAGCCCTGTCCCATGTGTATGGGAGCGATCCTCAGCGCCCGGGTGGATCAGGTGGTGTTCGGGGCCTATGATTCCAAAGCGGGCTGCTGCGGCTCCCTGCTGAATCTGAACACCTCCGGCTTTCCCGGCTCGGCCCAGGTTCTGGGCGGAATCCGGGAGCTGGAATGCGCGGCGCTCCTGTCTGAATTCTTTCAGTCCCTAAGGACGAATACTCTTTCAAAATCACGGGCAAATTCGGTATGCGCGACAAGCCTGAGAAGCTGACCAGGGAGATGGCCGAGAAGTGGGTCGCCAACATGGATCGGGCCGACGGAAGGGGCAAGGGCGGTCAATGGACCATGGAGCAAACCAATCAGATTATGAAGCAGAAGGGGTTTGACTTTGACCCTGCGGTGTTTTACGCTGTCTGCAACATGCTCCACAGCGACTATTCCAAGACCCTGTCCAAGTATGGGGTGAGCACGCCCGAGGCTTACGCGGAGCTCGCACGGGACTGGATCGAGAATGACGACGTCGCCGCCGGCGAAAGGAAAACCGTCTGCCATTATGCGGATATTGTGAAGTGCAAGCCAAGGCCCGGAAGGAGATTTTTATCCTTTCGGGCCTTGCTGTTGTAAAAAATATTTTCATTCCAAAATCTGTTCCAATTGACTTGGATATTTGAAGGTGACACTATAATTTACGAACATTTTACGAACTCTTATTCTAAGTTACGTATGCTTGGAAGCGTTAATATATAGAAAAACCAATTGTAAAGCCAGATAAATACGGTGTTTTCTTAATCTGCTGCACTTGTGAAATTAGATTCAGGTTCTAGTGAGCGCAAGCTCACGGAGATTCAAGTCCCTTCTTTCGTGCCAAGTTAAAAGTTACATTTTAGCTCTGAAATAGAGCCAAAATGTAGCTTTTCCTTTTGAGTGACCTCCATGGTATGCTTGTACCAAAGTATATCATGGAGGTTTTGCTATGTCCAAGTATGTGATTGAGATACCGCAGAGTAAAGGCTGTGAGCCGATATGGGAGCAGAAGCTCCGCCGTGGCAACTTACTGCCTGGTCAGCACTTCCCATGAGGAGCAGCAGAGTAGTTTGGAGAATCAAATCATGTTCTATACGAGATACATTCAAAGTAATCCGCATTGGCAGTTCGTTGCAGCCTATTATGATACCGCGTCCGGTCTGCGGGCGGACAAGCGTCCAGGGTATCAGCAGATGCTCAGGGATTGCAGAGAAGGGAAGATTGACTTCATCATAGTAAAGTCCCTGAGCCGGTTTGGACTGGATACATTGGAAACCATCCGACAAATTCGAGCTCTAAAAGAAATGGGTATTGGAATTTACATTGAGATGGGAGATATAAATATTTGAAGATAGATGATAGCGTTCTTGGCTTATATGCTGCGCTTGATCAGGAAGAAAGCGCATCCCGCAGCAAGAATATCAAGTTTGGGATTCAGCAGCGCATGAGCAGCGGAAGGGTCATCTTAAATCATACACAATTCCTTGGGTACACCAAGGGACCGGATGGGATTCTAAGGGACAATGTGTCTGGCAAGCTGACGGATGAACGCTTTATGAAAATGTCCCAGCGGTACGACGAGGAACAGCAGCAGCTCAAAAAGGACATTGAGGAATTACAGCGCCAGTGTGACAGGGAGAACGACCGGGCTTTCTGTAAGGAGCAGTTTTTGAAAGCGGTGCGGAAGTTTGTGGAGATGAAAACGCTGACGCCGACTATCCTCCATGAGCTTGTGGAGCGCATCGACGTGTATCAAACCCAGGGCAGGGGAAAGAACAGGACGCAGCGGATCGTGATTCACTATAATTTCATTGGTGTCCTGGATTTGCCGGAGGTAGAGAAATACCCGGAAAACGTGGTGCTGGACAGCCGCCGGGTGTAGCGATTGAGTATCTTGTAGGTAAGGCCGGGTAAAGGAAAGGGAGCAGCCCGAAAGCCGCTCCACCGGGGCAGACCGCCCCAAAGAAATAGCAAAGGAACAGCCTTTCGACTGTTCCTTTACATACGAGTGTTCAGTTGCGTTATGAACACTCGACATGGTCGGAGTGACACGACTCGAACGTGCGATCCCTTCATCCCAAATGAAGTGCGGTACCAGCTCCGCTACACCCCGATATTTTTCTTACAGAATCAGTATAGCGCATATGTGGCCATCTGTCAATTATCTTTGTCACAGCACAGGGCGATAGCATTTACTTTTAAGTAGAAATGCCAAAAAGGAGAGCAGCAAGAGAGTATATACCTAATCTCCCGCAATTGTTATACATAGGTTTTAAGCTTATTCCCCAAATCCCTTATAAAATCGGTGTTTAGCCAATGTTTTTCTTTACAAACATATGTATAAATGGTATACTAAAAGCAGGGAATTATACATATGTCG
>JAAVZY010000040.1 GCA_022791945.1 Oscillospiraceae bacterium
AGGGTCATACCGTACAACGGTATCGCCCCTCTTGTAATGAATGCCCTCCGCGCTTAATTTGGTAGACAGCCTATGGGGAGCGTCATGGTCAACCAAATACCCCTCGATCACCGCCTCCCGGTATGTATACTTGAATACAGGCTGTCCGAAAATCTCGGTTGTCTGTAAGGCTGGCGTTGCGGTCAGCGCAATTTTCACAGCGTCAAAATACTCTACAACGCAGCGGTATTTGCTCTGATAATCGATCTGATCCCGGTAAAGGACTTCGTCCTCGCCCATTTCCTTATCCAGGATATAGCCTCGGTGCGCTTCGTCGATGATGACCAAATCATAGTCGGAAACAGCGGGCATGGTATCCTCGTCATTATACAGGATTCGCTTGACCATGCTCTGAACCGTGGCAATCTGGATACGTGTCTCACGGTCTATATCCTTATCCTCTAAACCCTTGATATTGTATATATCATCAAGGGTCATTAAGTCCTCCAGCTTGACCTCCTGGAATACGTCAGAGGCCTGTTCGCCCAAAGCGGTTCTGTCCACCAGGAAAAGGATTCTGCGGAACCGTCCTGTTTTCAGGAAACGGTAGATCATGCCCAGAATGGTTCGGGTCTTGCCCGTGCCTGTGGCCATGGCAAGCAGGACATTCCGCTGGCCATTGATGATTGCTTCTTCGGCGGCCTTGATCGCTCTGACCTGATATTCATAGAGACTCAGGCCGTCCTTGTCGCGCAGCAGGTCATAGGACATCTCCCGCAAGTCCTGATTTCTTGCGGAAATATCCTTGTCAAGCAGCGCCATGATCCCCTCCGGGCTCATCCAGCCCCGCAGAGCTTTTGGCGCATGATCAGGCTGCCTCAAATCCAAAAACCATATACCGCTTTTGGTGTCGTACTGCTCCAAATAGGGCCTTCCGTTGGTGGCAAGGGTGAGCGGCACTTTATAGCTTCCCCATGTTCCAATCTGATAGGCTTTATCAGCACTGCGAATATTTCGGGAGTAATCTTTGCACTGATAGTCGATGACAGATGGAATATCCTTATGGATCGCCTTAGCCTCAACCACTGCAACCAGCTGCATACCAACGAATAGAGCATAATCCACATGGCCCCGGTTGCCAGCCGTGGAATCGGTAGGCCATTCAGCAATAGCGATATTGCGCCCTTTGGCAGGACGCGTTCCCTTGGAATAGCGCAGCTGCTCTGTATCGGCCTCCCAGCCAACCTTGCGCAGCTGCTCGTCGATCAGATAGCGTGTTTCCGCCTCGGATTTGACGCGCTGGCTTGCGGCTTTGGCGGACTGCTTCTTTCGGACTTCCTTTTCCATGGTAGGAGCCGCCGCCGCTGCCTTTTCCGCATCTTGGATCCACTGTGTCTCCTGGGTCTGTTCGTCCTGCTGATTGACGCTGACAGGGTCCGGTGCTTCAGATGGCATGACAAACGGCTGATTTTGATAATTCCAGTCCCCATAGGTCTGCATAAACCATTCGCATAGACTGTACGCCATTTGAAGTAATGTCTTTCCATCCTCTATAGAAGCATAGTTTTCATGTGTCGCCTTATTGCGGCTGACGCGCAGGGCATGAAGAACCTCCTTTAAATCGCAGGTAATCATACCCTCGCGGAAGAGGCTGTTGATTCTGACTGCGGCTGTGTTCTCCTGGGGCAGAGGGATTCGATCATAGGTAAAGCACAAATTGACTATCGTTTCGCCGATCATCCCTAATTTCATCAGACAGGAGTTGGAATCGCTGTACAGATATTTTTCTGCCAGTTCACCGAAATTTGCCAATACAGGAAAATTGTTTTTCAGAAAGTCAAAATTTGATGCCATTGCACTACCCCCATACCGTGCCGTGGTTACCATAGGCTATCCCCGTTACAACTTTTGCCTGCATTATGGCTCTTACAGCTTTTCTCCGTATCGAAATTGGAAGTTTCCAAAATATTTCGGCTATTTTCAATCCTCACGTATGCGTTTGCTTGTCACCGGCGTTTATTGTAAAATTATAGCACACGTAGCCTTGAATATCAATTCCAGGCCAATAGTTCGCGGCCGTCAGGCTTCTGTTCATTTCCAGGGCAGAAGTGCTAACCGCTGTTCATTCAGAGTACTGTCAGCGGCTGGATAAAGCGGGAAGGCTCGCAGCGCAATCTTTGAATACATTGAAGTCTGGTATAACCGCAAGCGGATACATAGCTCCAAAACCACCAGACAACCACACTTGGAAATATGGAATACAGCTAAAACACTTGGAACGTCCGAAACGTCTAAAGGGTGAAGGGGCAAGGAAAGGAGGAAACGGCCATGCTGATCGAAGCCGCCTACCGGGCCTACAGCGGACAGCTGCTCCAGGCAATGATCCGCTTCTCCCGGGATGAGGAAGCCGCCCGGGATGCGGTTGCCCAGGCGTTCTCCAAGGCCTGGGCCAGCCGATCCAGACTGGAAGCCATGCCGGAAGCCGCTATGCGTGCCTGGATCTACGCCGCCGCCCGGAACGGGCTCATTGACGCCAAGCGCCGGGAATCCCGCTCCGTCCCCATGGCCGAGCCCCCGGAGGAAGCGGACCCCCTCTCGGATCCCACTGACCGGATGCTGATTCAGTCCATGCTGGAACGGCTTCCGCAGGAGCTTGCGCCCCTGGTGCGGCTCAGGTACTACCAGGGACTCAACTCCACTGAAATCGGCAGGCTTCTGGGAATTCCTGCCGCTACCGTCCGCACACGGCTTCGGGCCGCCCTGGGACGGATGCGGGCCATGCTCCGCGACACCCACTGAACCGTCCTCACACCCACAGAAACAGAAAGGAAGGTATCACTTATGATGCAGGAAAACAAGCTCTCCATTAACTGCGGCGCCGCCTGTCTGATTCGCGACAGCCAGGGAATGTTCGATCAGGTACAGGCCCTCAACCTGAACTGCGGGATCCTGCTGATCTCAGAGGAGCTTAACGCCCGGCTCGCCGCTACACAGGCCAATATTAACTGCGATCGCACCGTGGTCACTGGCTATCAGGGGGAGTTTCTCCAAATCTCTCAGAACTCCCCGGACGGCGCGGATTTCAGCGGAAAATTCATCCTTATTGCCGGCTCTCTGCTTGTAACAGAGGCCGGGGCCCGAGCCCTGGCCGGAGCGGACGGCGTTCTGGTTTCCGGTACTCTCTACTACCCGGAGAACTGCTCCGGCCTGCTGGCTGGAGTGATCGGGGAGAAACGCCCTTACCCAGCGGATGCCTTTCCTATCGTGGGAAACCGGAAGCTGAACCGTCTGCTTCATGAGACGGACGCCCTCTCCATCTGGGTATCCGGGGAGGTATCCGCCCTGGAGGAAGCTGCCCTTGTACAGGCCAAGGAACGGGGCGTTTCCATCCGCTGCGGCAGGCTGCTCATGGAGGAGAAGACCCACGCCGTTTACGGCGATCTTTTCCGGACGGCGGAGGTAGAGCTGATTCCGGAGGGATACGTTGTCACCGATTCCCTGCATCTCACCGGAGCCGCGGCAGATCTTTACGGAACCCGGCTGTATATACGGGGGGATCTCCTGCTGAAACGGGCGGATGCAGACTGTCTGAGCCGGTTTGAGGCGATCCGCGTTACCGGCTGCGCCACTCTCCCTGCGGTCTGTGCAAAGGCTTTCCGGGCAGTGGGATCGGCGGAGTATTACCGGGTGTCCGACGGCGACGGCTACACCATCAACGGCTGGGAGAGCTTTTCCCATGCCCGCCTCAGCGGAATGGTGGAGCGTGGGGAGAAGATGGATCTGGACATCAACGGCTATGCCCTTTTTGATGATGATGTGACCGCAGAGGATATGAAAGCCTTTTCCTCCATAGTATGCAACGGATTTATGATTCTGCCTGGAGAGGCCCAGGGCGCCCTGACCGGTAGCAGAGTAGAGATCAATGGCTTTACCGCTACGCCGGAGAGCTGCCAGCAGATCACCGGCATGACCCTGGAGGAGGCCCGCCAGCAGATGAGCTCTGGCGGAAATGCCATCAACACGGACTTGTACGTGATGCTCTGAGGCTGGGCATTCAGCCATCGAACCCTCTCACCTGCCCCCAAAAGATGGGATGCCAAAGGAGGACAGCCCCCTTTGGCAGGAGCTCGAGGACAGCGTCCTCGAGCTCTTCCCTCTCTGCCGGAAATAGAAGTGGACTTTTCCGTTCTTTTATGCTAAAGTTGGCATATGGCGGAGGCTTTTCCTATTATGAGTTCCCATTTCTACAGAAGCTTGGTTTCCTCTTTATTGTTATATTTATGCTGTAAATCCATGGCTGAAAAGGAGCTGATACTGTGTTCAAAGGCATTGGCTTTCTGATGAAATACACCTGGAGATTTGAAAAGCGTTTCATTATCTACCAGATTCTTTTGCAGATTCTGACAGCCGCAGTGCCGCTGTCAGACATCATCATCCCCAAATACATCATCGACGAACTGACCGGAGCCAGGCGGATTGAGGTACTGCTGGGATGGACGGGGCTTTTGCTTGCAGTCAATCTGCTGGGCAGCTGGCTTATCAGCTTTTTCCAAGGCAATTCTTTTGTTTTGCAGAGCAGGGTGTTTACCAGATTTCAGACAATGATGGCCGATCAGCTCTCCAAAAGTGATTTTGCCAGGCTGGAGGATCCCCAGTTTCTCGACACCAAGGCCAAGGCGGAAAAGTTCCTCTATGCCAATGGGCAGGGCTTTGGGGTTGTTTTGACCAGCGCGTTCAATATTTTCGGCAAGCTGTTCACCTTTGTGGGTGTTGTCGCGGTGATTGCCACCTTGAACATCTGGGTGGTGCTGGGGTTTGTGGCCTTGGTGCTGCTGAACGCTTTTTATGAATCAAAAGTGCGCAGGCAGGCCACTGCCTGGGATTTGGAGAAAGCGCCCATTGAGCGAAAGACAGGGTATTTCATCGATCTGGTGGAAAACTTTTCCTTTGGCAAGGAAATCCGTATCTATGGCATCAAGGACTGGATTGTGGATAAGGTGCATGAGCATCTCTGTGAATCGGAGCGGTTTTATAACCGCCAGACCAAGCTGCGGAACAAGGCCCGTTATCTTTCCGACTTCACCAATTCTTTGCTGAAGGGCATCACCTACGGCTATCTGATTTACAGCGTCCTCAGGGACCTCATTGGTATCGGCGACTTTACCATGTATATGTCGGCGCTGATGAATTTTTCCGCGGCCATGCGCAGCCTGATGGAAAGCCTTTTGACCATCCGCCAGTTCGGCGGCTATTATGACGCCCTGAAGGATTACATGGACGTGCCCCAGCGGATGTATGAGGGAAAACGGCTGAAAGCTCCCGCAGGGCCCTATGAGCTGCGCTTTGAGGACGTGTCCTTCCGGTATCCCGGCCAGGAGCAGGATGTGCTCAAGCATATCTCCATCACGCTGCGCAGCGGGGAGAAGCTCTCGGTTGTCGGCGAAAACGGCGCGGGCAAAACCACCTTTGTCAAGCTGCTCTGTCGGCTGTATGACCCCACCGAGGGGCGGATTACCCTCAACGGCATTGATATCCGCGAGATTGACTACGACCAGTACATGAAGCTGATTGGATCCGTTTTCCAGGATTATAGGCTGCTGGCCTTCACAGTGAAGGAAAACGTGTCGTTCCAGTATTCCGACGAGGAGGACGATGGACGGATCCATGATATTTTGGTGCACAGCGGGCTGAGGCAAAGGCTGGAGACGCTGCCCCGCGATATCCATAGCCATATTTACCGCACCTTTGCCGAGGACGGCTTCGAGCCCTCCGGCGGCGAAGGACAGAAGATCGCGCTGGCGAGGGCGATCTACAAAAACGCCCCTGTCATGATTCTGGACGAGCCCACAGCCGCGCTTGATCCCCGGGCCGAGTATGAGATTTACCGGAATTTCTCCGAGCTGACTAAGGGCAAAACAACAGTGTTCATCTCTCACCGCATGTCCAGCTCCAAATTCTGCGACCATATCGCGCTTTTCAAAAACGGCAGAATTGCCGAATATGGCACCCATGAGGAGCTGATGGCTCAGGGCGGAGACTACAGAGAGCTGTTTGATATGCAGGCGCAGTTTTACGTGCAGCATCATTGAACTGTGCGGGCCGCCTGAAAAATGACAGCTTTTTCTGGACAAACGGAGGCGAAGGTGATAAGCTGTAAGCATACCATCGTGCGCCGGAGGGAAGACCCCTGGGCAGCAGGAAAGGAAGGGTATGAATATGGCAGAGGAAAAGAAAGAAACCAAGGAAGCCGTTGAAAGCGGCGTCCATAACTACACCGAAGAGGAGGCATACGTCTGGCCGGAAAATCCGGCAGTCCGGGAGCATCTGGAGTGGTTCCGGGGGCTGAAGCTTGGCTTTATGATGCACTGGGCCCCGGTGTCCCAGCTGGGTCTGATGGAGTCCTGGCCCCTCTCCGACGGGGATCGGGACTGGTCCCAGGTGGAGATTGACTGGACCGACGACATTGAGGAGTTCAAGGAGCAGTACCTGAACCTGAACAAGACCTTCAATCCGGTAAAGTTCCGCCCGGATCACTGGGCCAAGCTGGCCAGGGAGTGCGGCTTTAAGTATGTGCTCTTCACTACCAAGCATCACGACGGCTTCTGCATGTACGACAGCAAGTATTCCGACTACAAAATCACCGCGCCGGACTGCCCCTTCTCCCAGAACAAGCGGGCCAATGTGGTAAAAGAGATTTTCGACGCCTTCCGGGCGGAGGGGATGGCGGTTTCCGCGTATTTCTCCAAGCCGGATTGGCACAGCGACGCTTATTGGCACCGGGCCTTCGGCACCGCGCCCACCCGGAACGTTAACTATGACGTCAAGGAGCATCCGGAGCTGTGGGAGGAGTTTGTCCAGTATACCCACAGCCAGCTGAAGGAGCTCACCTCCGGGGACTACGGCAAGATTGACGCGCTCTGGCTGGACGGAGGCTGGGTGAATCCCCGGACCGACGGCCAGGATATCCGCCTGGGAGAGGTTGTGGAGGAGATCCGCGCCACCACCCAGCCCCATCTGATCTGCTGCGACCGGACGGTAGGCGGCCCCTATGAGAATATCGTCACCCCGGAGCAGAGCATTCCTCCCCGGCCCATGAACATTCCCTGGGAGACATGCATGACCCTGGGCCGCACCTTTTCCTTCCACTATGACGATGAATTCAAGCCCACCCGTCAGATTGTCCACACCTTCCTGGACATTGTTTCCAAGGGCGGCAACCTGGCGCTGAACATCACTCCCCAGCCGGACGGGCAGCTTCCCCGGAAGGCGGTCCGCATTCTGCGGCAGCTGGGGAACTGGCTTTCCCAGAACGGGGAAGGCATCTACAATACCCACATCTCCCAGTGCAAGCCCTACCGTGAGGTAGTATATACCGCCAAGGAGGGCAAGGAGTATGCCTTCTTTATGTACAGCGATCAGGTGTGGCTGCATCCCTACATCTATTTGGACATCACCCGTCCGGTATCCGGCGTGCGGCTCCTCCGCACAGGCGAGAGCGTGCCCTTCTCTTACGATTCGGTAAGCGGCCGCCTGGTGCTGGACACCTCCAAGATCAGCACCGTAGGCGCAGAGTTCGCCGACTGCTTTGAGGTTACCTACTAATCTGCGCCGCCCGAATGGCGGGGAAGACCTCGAGGACGCTGTCCTCGAGTCTCCGCAGTGCGTTGTTTCACAACACACTTAGGAATTCGGCTCCGCCGAATTCTAAGATGCGCCGCTAGCGGCGCATCGGGGACGCGTCCCCTTGGATTCCCGTCTTTGGGGGAGGGGGTGGGGACGGGCGCTTGCACCGTCCCCCTACCTCACTGGCACTCCCTGCCTCGCTGATGCGCCCCGCAGAGTCGATCGCCCGCCTACCCATTTTTTCGTAAAGAAAAAATTCATCCCCATGTGCGTCGCAGGGGCTGCGACGCAGAACATTTCGAGCGGGCTCTGCTGCGCTCATGCTTTCTGCAAGAGGGGGACTTTGTGCGACGTGCGGAATCCTCCAGTCAGGGCTACCGCCTGGCGGCGGCATCCCTGCCATGCCCCGGACGTTCCTTCGGAACGTCTAACAAGGGGGCCGAGCCAACTTTCTGCGTCTCTGGACATTTTGTAAGAAGTTAAGAGGCGTTTATCCTCTTAACTTCGCAAAAAGCGTCTGTAGACGCACAGAGTTGGCTTGCCTCCCTTGTCATGCGTTCCGAAGGAACATATGGGAGAGGGGATCGCCGTCGGACCAGAGGGACGACGGTGGTGGAAGGATTCCTTCATGGGCACAAAGTCTCCCACCAGCGCATACTGATCGGAAGCACTATCCCCATCTGCGCAGGATCCTCTCTGCGGCGCAGGAAGTACCCCGCACGCAAGAGGGAGCTTTTTTCTTTACGAAAAAAGCGTACTGCTGGAATCAGACTATCTGCGTGATAGAAAGCCGAAAGTCTGTACAGACTTGATCCACACCCCTTTTCCGCCCTTAAAAAAGCCCTTCAAAGTAATGGGAATCCAAGGGGAATCCCTTCCCGGTGCGTCGTGAAACGATGCACCGCAGAGACGCGAGACAGAGTCTCGCGGCCTTGACCGTGGTGCATATAGCCTCTCAACAGGTTCTCAGGTTCTTGAAAGGAAGATGAAAATGGTGTTCGAACATTTTCTCCATGGCGGGGATTACAATCCCGAGCAGTGGCTTGACCGGCCGGACATTCTGGAAAAAGACGCGGCGCTCATGAAGGAGGCCCATGTGAACTGTGTCTCCGTGGGCATCTTCGCCTGGTCCCATCTGGAGCCGGAGGAAGGGGTCTACGATTTCGACTGGCTTTCCAACATCATCGACCGGCTCTATCAAAACGGCATCTATACCGTCCTGGCTACCCCCAGCGGCGCAAAGCCCATCTGGATGTCTCACAAATATCCCGAGATCCGCCGCTTCTCCCGGAATATGACCAGGGAGCTCACCGGCGGGCGGCACAATCACTGCTACTCCTCCCCGGTCTACCGGGAAAAGGTCCGCCAGATGGACACTGCCCTGGCCGAGCGTTTTTCCCGGCATCCCGGCGTGCTCCTCTGGCACATCTCCAACGAGTTCGGCGGGGAATGCTTCTGCCCTCTCTGCCAGGAGGAATTCCGCCAATGGCTCCGGGAGCGCTACGGCACCCTGGACGCCTTGAACAAGGCCTGGTGGACGGACTTCTGGAGCCACCGCTATACCGATTGGAGCCAGATTGAGCCGCCTGTCCCCCAGGGGGAAAATGACGTTCACGGCCTGAATCTGGACTGGAAGCGGTTCGTTACCGCCCGCACCGCGGATTTTGTCCGGATGGAGCGGGACGCTGTGAAAGCCGTCAATCCGGAGCTGCCTGTGACCATCAACATGATGGGGGATTATGCAGGGCTGGATTACTTCCGCTTCCGGGATTTGGTGGACATTGTCTCCTGGGACAGCTACCCCTCCTGGGGCAGGGACGCCGACGAGGAAGCGGTAGGGCAGGTGACTGCCTTTGCCCATGATCTGATGCGCTCCATCCGGCGGGAGCCCTTCCTGCTGATGGAGTCCACTCCCAGCGCTACCAACTGGCAGGCGATCAGCAAGCTCAAGCGTCCCGGCGTTCATATGCTGGCGGAGATGCAGGCGGTTGCCCATGGCGCAAACTCTGTGCAGTATTTCCAATGGCGGAAAAGCCGAGGCTCCAGCGAGAAGCTTCACGGAGCCGTGGTGGATCACTACGGTGAAAGCGATACCCGGGTATTCCGGGAGGTTGCGGAGGTTGGCCGCAGGCTGGAGGGCCTGGACGGAGTGCTGGCCACCTGCCCCATGCCGGAGACGGCAATTATCTATGACTGGGAGAATCGCTGGGCGGTAGAGGATGCCCGCGGCCCCCGGAACAGCGGGCTTCACTATCTGGACACGGTGAAGGACTTCCACGGAGCCTTCTGGCGGCTGGGGATTCCTACGGACGTAATCGACATGACCTGCGATCTTTCCCCCTACAAGCTGGTAATTGCGCCCATGATATACCTGCTTCGGCCGGGGTTTGCCCAGAGGCTCCGGAGCTTTGTGGAGCAGGGCGGCACGGTGCTCTGCACCTATTGGAGCGGCGTTGTCAACGAAAGCGATCTCTGCTGGCTGGGCGGGATGCCCGGAGACGGGCTGATGGAGCTGTTCGGCCTGCGGAGCGAGGAGATCGATGGTCTGTACGATGGTCAGACCAATCGTCTGGTGCCTCAGGAGGACTTTCTGCCCGGCCGCTCTTACCAGCTTCGGGAGCTGTGCGAGCTGGTTCACTGCACCACGGCCCGGGCGCTGGCAGTCTATGGGGAGGATTTCTACCGGGGGATGCCTGCCCTGACAGTGAATCCATATGGAAAGGGCAGGGCCTATTACCTGGCCGCTCGGGGCGAGCGGAAGCTGCTGGAGGATTTGGCGGCGGCGCTTGCCGGGGATCTGGGGCTTCGTCCCAGCCTGGACGCAATTCTGCCCCAAGGCGTGACCGCGATCCGCCGCAGCGGGAACCCGGACGTGATCTTTCTACAGAATTTCACAGGAGCGACCCAGTCCTTGCGGCTCCGGCGGGATTACTGGAACTACGAAAGCGGCGCGCCGCTTCCCCGTCAGCTGACCCTGTCTCCCTATCAGGTACTTCTTATTAAGGAATAGAACAAATCAGCCCCCGCAGAGAGAAGGAAACCTCTCGGCGGGGGCTGTGGCTTTTTAGAGAATCGGCTCCGACGGTGTAAGCCCAGTCTCTGCGTGTTCGAAGGGCAAGACCTCGAGGGCTCTGCCCTCGAGCCTCGCGGCCTTTCCCTTCCGAACACGCAGAGAGCCGATACAGGCTCTTAAGCGTGCGCTCTTTTGACGGGTTTGAAAAAATTGTATAGGAACCGGTCAAAATGTCCATAGTAAAGCATACCATTGGACGAGGGGGCAAGTTTATGGAAGGTATTATCAACCGATTCAGCCAGATAGCCAATCGAAAGCCCGATAAGACGCAGACGCTCCAGGCCGGAGAGAATGAGCACCAGCAGCTGATGGATGCCATCCGGAGGACTGCCGGAGAGCTGGAGGCTGTCCGGAGCCGGTTTGATCTGGAAACAGACTTCGACCTGGTGGATGCCTGCATTCTGGAGCTCAACTCCCTGGAGCGGCGCTACGACTACCTGATCAAAGAAGCCCGCCGACAGCGGATCGCCGCCTATTGACCGCACGCCAAACCCTAAAAAGGACCTCCTATGCAGACGCTGCCTGCATAGGAGGTCCTTTTTAGGGATGCGGGCGCCCGGGTCAGCCCTACCGGCCGAATTCCTGGGTAGCGTACACATCATAACCATCATAGACCACGCAGATTGCAGAGGTGGTCACATCGGTGGCAACGATGTTTTCGTAGTGGAGAGGGCTGTTAATCCAGGCGTCATAAAGGGCCTGGGCAAGCTCTTCGTGGCCCAGCGTTCCTGCGTTGCGGCCGCTGTCCAGATTCTCACGGTAGGTGCCGCCCGCTTCTACTGCGGGAAGGCCCACCTCCGGAAATACGGAGTACCAGGTGCTCCCGTTGGGACGGGCGTGCTCGAAGAGAGCGGGCAGCTCCGTGGAACGGATGTGGCAGGCATGATGATAGGTATCGCTCCATTGGAGCGCAGGCAGGCCTAACTCTGTGCGCTTACCGTTTACCAGGTCGAACAGCAGCTTCTCCACAACGCCTTCGTCACTGCCGCAGGGGGAAAGCGGTATCTGCGCGGTCTTCTCCGGCACAGGTTCAGCCTCAAGCTCCGATGACGCAGGAGACACAGAGGATACCGGAGGCGGCGCCTCCGAGGAAACCGGTGCTTCTGAAGATACCGGCGCTTCGGAGGATGCCGGAGCCGGCTGGGAAGCCGGAGGCTCGGAGGAAACCGGCGCTTCCGAAGACGCCGGAGCCGCTTGGGATACCAAAGCTTCGGAAGATACCTGTTCCTCCGAGGAAGCCGGCGCCTCAGAGGAGGCGGGAACGGAGGAAGACTCCGGCTTGCTGGAAACAGCGGAGCTTGCTGGCGCGGAAGAAACCGGCGCAGAGCTTACCGGCTGTGAAGAGGGGGCGGGAAGATCTGCCTGCTCCGGGGAGGCGCAGCCGGTGATCGCCAGAGCCAGCACCAGACTCAGACAGAGAAGCGCCGTTTTCTTCAGACCCATCTGGAATCATTCCTTTCGCATAAATTGCATATTGCCGAATGTGGGATTACTCTTCGTCCTCAATGGGATTCTCCCAGTTGTGCCAGATTTCCTGCACATCGTCGCTGTCCTCCAGGTTTTCCAGCAGACGGCTCATCTTCACCCGGAGATCCTCGTCCGGAATCGCCGTGTAGGTGGAGGGAACCTGCTCTACCTGGGCGGAAGCAAACACATAGCCCATTTCCTCCAGGGCCTCCCGGACCTGGGAGAAGCTGTCCGGAGAGGTGGTGATCTCCACAGCCTCATCGGTAAAATTGAAATCATCTGCTCCGGCGGTCATGACATCATCCATGACCTTTTCCTCGTCCAGACCTTCATTCTCAATAATCAGAACGCCCTTTTTGGTAAACAGAAAGGATACGCAGCCCACCTGGCCCAGATTGCCGCCGAATTTGTCAAAATAGTGGCGCACATCACCGGCGGTGCGGTTTCGGTTGTCGGTGAGGCACTCCACGATCACCGCGACACCGCTGGGACCATAGCCCTCGTAAACAACCTCCTCGTATTCGTTCTTGTCACCGCCGCCGGCCGCTTTTTTGATAATCCGCTCAATGTTGTCGTTGGGGACGTTGTTCTGCTTGGCCTTGGCAATCAAATCCCGCAGCTTGCCGTTGGAGGCGGGATCCGGCCCGCCCTCCTTCACACAGACGGACATCTCACGGCCGATTTTGGTAAAAATCTTTGCGCGGGCGGCATCATTGGCGCCCTTTTTCCGCTTGATGGTGCTCCATTTGGAATGTCCGGACATAATTCCATCTTCCTTTCAGATGCTCCGGTAAGGACCGGAAGCAATTCTATCTTTTTTATTTTCAAATCCGCAGCTCCGCCCGCATACTTTTCCGGCGGAGGGAAATACTTAGAACGTGCTGATTAAACCCGTGAAAGCCCGGCTTTCGTGATTGAGTCAGCAATCAAACACAAAATCTGATGAGGTGAATACGCATGAGCCAGAAGCAGAACAACTCCTACGAGAACAACCGCTCCCAGGAGAACCGCTCCAACAGCCAGTCCAGCAATCAGTCCAACAACAGCTTCTCCAACAGCAAGTCCAGCAAGAACAGCAAGAAGAGCAGCCAGAGCGAGAACAGCTACAACGGCTGAGCCCGCCTCCCTCCCGCCGGAAACCGGAGCAATCCGGTTTCCGGCCCTTTTTTAGAGCCTATTCAGAATCTCCGGGTGTTCGGAAGGGCAAGACCTCGAGAGCTCTGCTCTCGAGCACTCGCCAAGGGGATTAAATCCCCTTGGAACCCGTAATTTTTGGGGGTGGGGACGGGCGCTTTGCGCCCGCCCCCCCTACCTCGCTGGTACTCTCTGCCTCGCTGATACTCCCCACAGGGACGATCGCCCGCCTGCCCATTTTTTCGTAAAGAAAAAATCCATCCCTGCAGGCGGCGCAGAAAGTACGACGCAGAAAGTCCCGAGCGTGCTCTGCGCAGGAACCCATGTGCGGCGCAGGAAGTATCCCGCACGCAGGAGGGAGCTTTTTTCTTTACGAAAAAAGCGTACTGCGGGAATCAGACTCTCTGCGTGGCAGGAGGAAGGAAGTCTCTGCAGACTTGACCCCCCACCCCTTTCCGCCCTTCAAAAGCCCTTCAAATAATGGGATTCCAAAGGGACGCGTCCCTTTGGCGGAGGTGTGGGGGCAGAGCCCCCACGGCCTTAGGATCTGGGCAGCCCGGCGGTAAAGCCCTTGCCGGCCACCTCGGTGGCGCTGGTAACAATCACAAAAGCCATGGGATCCACCTGATTGATGATTTTCTTGATCCGGTAATACTCGCTCTGCCGCACCGCCACCATCAAAGTAGGACGGCGCTCATTGGTGTAGGAGCCGTAAGACTCCAGAATGGTAGCGCCCCGGTGCATCTCCTGATTGATCCGGCGTCCCAGCTCCGGAACATCATCGGCAATGATATACATAAACTTGCAGGTGTTGAAGCCGTAAAGCACCTTGTCCAGGGCAGTGGAGGAAATGAACATGGTGATCAGCGCGAACAGTCCAGGCTCCACGTCCTGATACGCCAGCATGGAAAGAATGACAATCACCACGTCGGAGGCCAGAACCACCTGCCCCAGCTTCAAATGAGGCAGCCGCCGCTGAATCAGCTTGTTGACAATATCCATGCCGCCGGTGGAGCCGCCCCTGGACATGATCAGCCCAATGGCGCAGCCCATCAGCGCGCCGCCGAACACTGCCGCCACCAGACGATTGTTGGTATAAACGGGCAGTCCCGCAAACAGGATATCAGAGAAAAAGGAAAAACTCAACAGGTAAATGATGGTTTTGATCATAAAGTGCCGACCCAGCTTGATAAAGCCCAGGATGGCAATGGGGATGTTCAGAATCAGGTTGACCGTACCGATGGGAAATCCGGTCAGATAGTTGATGATGGTGGAGATACCGGTCACCCCTCCGGGGGCGATCTGGTTGGGCGCGGTGAATACCTTCAGGGCACAGGCATAGAGCATGGTCGCCAGAAGGATCACCAGTATATTGACGGCCCACTGCTTGGGGGTGCTGGGGAGATCCTGCGCCATGACGCCGGAGAGTCTGCCTTTTTTGGGATTGCCGCCGCTTTCGTTGTTCCCGTTGGTTTCTTTCATTTCCGTCTCATTCCTTTCCCGGTGATTCCGCTAGATCGCCTGAGGCCGCGGCCTCCCCCGGCGGTACTCCGGTCAGGGCCTGATACATTTTTTCATAGAGCTCCTGAACCCGATCCGTCCGCCCGGTGAGATAAAGATATCCGAACAGGGCCTCCACGCCGGTAGCCCGGCGGTATTCCTGGGGATCCGCGTTCTTGGGGTGACTGCCGTTCACGTTCCGGCCCCGCCGGTAAATGCTCTCTTCTTCCTCTGTGAGCAGTCCGGCGATGGCCTCAAGCCCCTGGGACTGGCCCCCGGCGCAGACCAGCGGCACCACGGCCTTGTGGAGCCGGTTCACCGGCGCGTTGCCCCGGGCGAGAATATGCTCCCTGGTCATCAGCTCGTAAACCACATCCCCAATGTATGCCAGGTTCTGCGGGCTCAACAGCCTGGCCTCCTGCTGGGTCATTTGGTTGCCCCCTTATCTTACATAGTCAAACTGAAAGCCCATGATGTCCACCGTGTCCCCCTCCTGGATCCCCAGCTCCTCCAGCCGGTCGATCACGCCGTTGGCCCTGAGCACCCGCTGGAAGTATTGGAGGGAGGAATAATCCTCCATGCTGGCGGTCATCAGGATGCCCTCCAGATAATCGGATTCCACATAGTAAATTCCATCCTCCAGGGAAACCTGGAAGCTCTTGGAGGCCGCGCCCCGAAGAAGCCGCTCCTCATCGGTAAGGGGCTGGGCCTCGAAGGCCTGTATGGGGGGAAGCTCCTCCAGTCGGGCCGCAGCCGCTGCCATAAGCTCGTCCACCCCCTGGGTGGTGGCCGCGGAGATCGGATAGAAGGCGCAGCCTTTCCCCGTCACATACTGCCGGAGCCGCTGGACCTGCTCCGGATCCGCGATATCGCACTTGTTGGCGGCTACGATCTGGGGGCGGGCGGCCAGCTCTGGGTTGAAGGCCGCAAGCTCCCGGTTGATGATGTCGAAATCCTCGCAGGGATCCCGCCCCTCCACGCCGGAAGCGTCTACCACATGAACGATGAGCCTGCACCGCTCCACATGACGGAGGAAATCGTGGCCCAGCCCAATCCCCTGGCTGGCGCCCTCGATCAGGCCGGGAATATCCGCCATGACAAAGCTTCTGCCCGCCTCCAGCTGAACCACGCCCAGCACAGGGGTCAGGGTGGTAAAATGATAGTTGGCAATGGCGGGCTTGGCGGCGCTCACCACGGAAATCAGGGTGGACTTGCCCACGTTGGGGAAGCCTGCCAGCCCCACGTCTGCCAAAAGCTTCAGCTCCAGCTCCAGCTCGAAGGCTTCACCGGGGCGTCCGGGCTTGGCGAAGCGGGGGATCTGGCGGGTAGCGGTGGCAAAGTGCTGGTTGCCCGCGCCGCCCCGTCCCCCACGGGCCAGCACCACAGGCCCGTCCCCGGAGAGATCAGCCAGGAGCCGCCCGGTAGCGGCTTCCCGGACCAGGGTGCCCTTGGGGACCTTGATCACCAGGCTTTTGCCGCTTTTGCCGGAGCACCGCTTCGCGCCCCCGGGCCCGCCGTTTTCCGCTGTGAATTTCCGTTTATAGCGGAAGTCCAGCAGGGTGGAGCAGTTGGTATCCGTCTGGAAAAGGATATCGCCCCCCCGGCCTCCGTCACCGCCATCCGGTCCGCCGGCGGCAACATATTTTTCCCGATGAAAGCTGACAGCCCCATCGCCGCCGTCCCCGGCCTTGATATAAATTTTTGCCCGATCTACAAACATTCCGTTCCTCCGCTTCGGTTTTGGAGAGGTGTCCGCAGGGCGGGCACATCCCTATCTTCTCTATTATACTGGAAATCTGCCGGAATATCAATATGCTGACAGGTATCCCGTTGGAATCAGCGATGTTTTTTGAGACTGTTCTTCCGGCAGGGTCTGTGCAAGGTCAGCAGTACGGCCCGAATCCCTGTCAGAATGTATGCAGGGGCGGCGTCGGGAAGGCGCCGCCCCTGAAAGCACAGGAGCGCAGGATATCTGCGCAAATATCGTTCCTTATATTAAACAAACAGTATGATCCTCAATATAAACCGCCTGTCCGTCTGCAAGCCGAATTTCCCCGCCGTCTATTGGCAGGCTGATTGACCTGTCACCCTCCCAATGGGGTATGATTGGATTCGGAATGATATTTAATCCATCCGCCAGGTTGCCCGCCGCATACATGCTCCCCGCACTGATTCCAACGTAGGCAAGGCCGGCGTCAACAGCCTGCTTCATCACAGGGCCAAAGCCAGTTCTGACCATTTCACGGCACAGGACAGCCAAATTTCCGCCGCCCACAAAAACCGCATCGAATCCTTTCAGTTCTTCGGTGCTCATGAGTCTGCTCACTATATGTTCGTCTGTCACGTATGCCGAATATGTACGCTCATATCCCTTCGACAGAATTAATTCCAAATTGTACACAAATATATTTTCGGAGCGAAGCCCCATCAATAAAAGCTCATGCAGACAGACGATAATTCCTTCCCTTGCGCCGTCTGTTTCAATTGCGGCAGTCGGGATAAAAAGCAGCTTCACTGCTTCCGGACGCTTCCCTGTAATCTGAAAAAAAGAATGCTTCATTTCCTCTGTCAATCCGCCTGAGGTTAAAAACAAATGCCTGCTGCTCATTACTTCCTCCATTATTTTCCGATCCGCCGGCGCCGGTCAGGCCGAATCACAATCATACTGTGTGATCCGCCTCATTCAGCAGGCGCACCCCCTCATGGATGATGTACGCGGCTGCCATAAAAGCAGCGCCGGGGATCAGCATATTCAGCATATCCTGCCCGGTGGAAAGGGACATCCGGCTGTCTGACACCAGATTGACAAGCCAGCAGATCCCCAGCTTCAGCAGCGGAACAAAAACAGCAGCCGAAAACTGGATCAGCCCAAAATAAAGCAGATAAGAGGCATTCTGCCTGGTGAAAATCCGCCCCTTGTGTGTATTGGAAAATACCCGGCTCAAAAACCAGTAAGCAAAAATCATCGGAACGGTCTGGACAGCATACAGGAGGGAAAGCCCTATCTGAATGGTAAGATCGATCTGGTCATTTTCGTTCGTCCACACATGAATATCATCGCCTGTGCGGACGGTCATGCCGGAAGGATGGGCGTCATGGCTTTCCTCTGCGTAAATCGCCTGTTCAAAGGCTCCTGTTTTGGTATGCAGGAAAAAGGTTTGACGCCCCATAAGGCTGAGGATCGTACAAAGAATATAAAAGCCGATTATAAAATAGCAGACAACTTTCATAACCAGGGCGGCAGGCTGGGCAAACCGCCCATTGGCGAACCTCTCAATCAGCTTCACAGTTGATCACCTCATGCTCATAATAACCTGAGAATTTAAGTGAGTCAATATAAACTTCCCGTAAAACATCAAATTTATATGGATTCATGCGGACAGGCTCTCCCGGGATATTCTGCGCCTCCTCAGTTATCCGGCAGATTGCGCTCTCCCCAGGCTTTCATATAGAGCATTACCTCCATGAAGCTCCTGCCCAAATGGGACAGGGTATACTCCACCCGCGGGGGAACCTCGCCGAAATCCTGCCGGAGCAGAAATCCGTCAGCCTCCAGCTCCCGAAGCTGCTTGGTCAGGGATGATTCCGTAATCCCTCCAAGCTGACGGCGCAGCGCCCCGAATCTGTGGATATTGCAGAAAGCGATATAGTAGAGAATCTCCAGCTTCCACTTGCCGCCCAGAATCCGCTGGAGCTCCGACATGGTTTTGCAGCGGCGGATCGCCGTTTCGGTCTTTCGCATAGCCATTCCCCCCAGGCACCATTATACCGCTCCCGCTTTTAAAAAGAAAGATGCCGCAGGAAAGGTACTGCGAAAAAGTACCGTACTTCCAAAATCCCCACAGCGTGATATACTATAGCTGCCGCGGCGGAAACATACAGGATTCTTCAATAAGGAGGCAGGCCATGCACTACACAGGAACCATCTGGCGACCGCCCTACGAAGCAGAGTCGCTTCTTCTGGAAGCGACCGCGGGATGCACCCATCACCAATGTAAATTCTGCACGCTTTATGCAGATCTGCCCTTCCCATTTAGAA
>JAAVZY010000041.1 GCA_022791945.1 Oscillospiraceae bacterium
AAATCTCTACCATCTTGTCAAATGTTGCCCGCTTTACCCCTGTGATCCTCCGGAATTTTGCGTTTGAATATTCTGCTATCTTTTCGTATTTCATACCCCTATTTTATCACTGACCCTTATTTTCGCAAGAGGTCTATTATAGCAATAAAGCGAAAAAAGTGGTAGACTATGCTTTGTGTGCATGATTGTCAGTCGACTCCATTTTAGTATAGGAGCCTTTTGGTTCAGTGCTTACCTTTTATCCACCGACACATCCGCTGGTTCTCTATGCAAGGAGAACGCCGCCCAGACAGAGTGGACGGCGTTCTTTGGAAGTATCTGAACATGGAAGTGCTTAACCGGACTGCGGTGGATGAACTCATCAACCACCATACTGAGGTCGGCGAGCGAGCAAATGCAGGCGGCAAGCGTAGACAAAATCTGAAGGTGTTCTACCGATTCGCTGATTCTACACGGCGGTAGGGCAGAAACAATCATTTTCTCCAAAGGATGAGCGTTCCTCAAGGTCTTTCCCTTCCCGTCACGCAGGAGACTGCCTTAAAAAGGTTCCTACACCAAACCAGCGGCGCGGAGGTTCTGTTCGTGCTCCTCCAGGGTTGTCGCATAGTAATACTGGCGGGTTTCCAGGGAGGAGTCCAGATTGGTGCAGAAATAGAAATACTCAGTCTCCTCCGGGTACAGGGTGGCTTTGATTGCGTCCAGGCCGGGATTACAGATCGGGCCTGGGGGCAGTCCTGCGCCCTCATAGGTATTATAGGCGTCCAGAATTTCCTGATTTACCACGTTCATTTGAAGAGCCAGCTCTTCTGCGTAATTCCGGGTGGGATCCGCCTGGAGATTGGGGTAGGCGCCGGGATTCTTCAGCCGGTTGGCATAGACCGACGCAATCCGGCTCATCTCCTCCGGCTTTCCGGACTCCTGCTGGACAATGGAGGCGATGATGATCGTCTCTTCCATTGTATAGCCCAGCTCCTTCATCCGGGCCCGCAGATCCTCATTTACCCGGCTGTCAAAATTCTGAACCAGCTTTTTGGCCACATTCACCGGATTGTCATCCTTAAAGAAGAAATAGGTATCCGGGAAGGCGTAACCCTCCATCCGGTGGAACCGCAGCCGGTTTCGGGTGAATTCCTGCTCAAATTCATATCCAAAGTCTGAGGTGTTGATTGCGTCTATGAAATCCTTTGCGGAGCAGACCCCGTTCTCTTCAAGCCGCTGGGCCATCTGATAGAGCGTAAAGCCCTCCGGGAAGGAAACCCGCACCTCTTCCCGGGTGGAGGAATATCTGGATAGCTCGGTCACAATCACTCCGTAAGACATACTGGAGTTCAGGGAATAGGAACCGTACTGAAAATTGGATTCCGGCTTCAGGAACTTAAAGTACGCCTTGAAAATGTCCGCGGAGCGAATCACCCCCCGCTCTTCCAGAATTTCCGCAATCTGGGATACGCCCGCGTTTTGAGGAATATCCACTACAATTTCCTGTTCGGGCTTGTTCAGGCCGAAAATTTCCTGGGCGGTGAAAATGATCGCCAATGCCAGAAATACGGACAGCCCTACAATAATCAGCCCCAGCATCACCTTGGCAAAGGCGGTCATCCGCCGGCGGACCGTGCTGCCCCGCTGGGAGCCTCGGGTATAATCAGGAATCCGCCGGAGCTCTCCCTCCGCCCGGAGCTGGAAATTCTTTTTCGGCTGCCGGGGCAGGGAGGCCAGCTCTTCCTCCAGCTCCCGCTCCTGTTTCGATGACTGTTCCTCACGTCTGTCATTCATTCTGTACTTCCTCCTCTGGCGCCGGCCCGGATGGTCATGGTGTATTTGGGAGTAACCAGATAATCTGCCGCCGCGTCATACCGCCCGTGGGGCAGGCTGGGGGCAATGCAGCTGTTATAGCAGACCCCTACCTTCAGCCCGGTATAACGCTGAAGAAAGCGATCGTAGTAGCCTTTCCCGAAACCGATGCGGTATCCCTCCGGATCAAAGGCGAAGGCCGGCAGGACGCAGACGGATCCCCGGTAGGAATCCAGCCGGGGCGCGCGCTCCGGCGATGGCTCCCACAGGGAAAACCGTCCCGGACGGAGCTCGTCCAGGCTGCGGACCAGAAAAAAGTCCATTGTTCCCCGGGCATCCAGACAGGTCGGAAGCGCCAGGCGCTTTCCGTCTGTCAGAGCCTGCCGGAGCAGAGGCCAGGTATCCACCTCAATTGGGGTGGAGGCAAAGCAGAGCAGCGTATGCGCCTTCTGATAAAAGGCCCCGGCGGTAAACCGGCGGAAAATGGCTTGATCCGCAGCCAGCTTCCGGGCAGGCTCCATTCCCTCCCGGATGGCCCGGTATCTGGCCCGAAGCTCCCGCTTCAGCTGACGGATGTCGGTCATCTGGCCCACCGAACCGCCTCCGCCAGCTTGTCTGCCCGTTCCTTCCCGGCCATCCGCTCTGCCAGGGCAAAAGCGAACTGATTGGCTGCTCCGGCCCCCCGGGAGGTGATGAAGGGGCCGTCCGTCTCCACGGCCTCGCCGGTGTATTCCGCGCCTTCCAGCTCCTGCTCCCAGCCGGAGGCGCAGGTGGCTCTGCGGCCCTTGAGCAGCCCCTTGTGCCCCAGAATGGAAGGAGCGGCGCAGATAGCGCCAATAGGGAGTTCATGCTCCGCGCAGTAGTCGATCACCTTGGCAAGCAGGCCGGACTTTTCCAGATTGGTGGTACCGGGCAGTCCGCCGGGGAGGACGATCATTTCACATTGATCCATATCCACGTCATACATGGTAGCATCCGCGATCACAGTGATCCCGTGGGAACCCTGCACCATCTTGCCCCGCACGCCTACCGTCTGTACCTTGAGATCACAGCGGCGGAGGTAGTCCACTGGCGTTAAGGCTTCCACTTCTTCAAAGCCGTCGGCTAAGAACACGTAAATCATTGCTGACATCCTTTCCTTTAGCGTGTGCGCACTGAATGGATATAGTATACCACATTCCGACGCGAATGAGAATAGTTTGCGGCGCAGAATTGGTTTGCATGTCAGGGTTCGAACCTCGGGCTCCTTGGATTCCCGTCTTTTTGGGGAGGCCGGTTTCCCGGCCCAGCAATCCGCTTTGCTCCCGGCTGCGTCTCAGCTGATGACTGTGCTGGTTATTGCTTTTCCTTAAGAGCCTGTTCAAAATCTCCGGGCACAGCGCCTGAAAAGCGCTTTTTCCGCACAGGCAGCGTCAAAAATGCTCGGAATCCACAAAGGATTCCTCCGCTTTTTTCCTTGCTGTGCAAAAAAATCCCTTTCTATTCGCCGCACCCAGAGATCTTGAACAGGCTCCTAAGAATAGCTCCACAGTGCATCGTTTCACAATGCGCTGCGGAGCTTTGGGGGACAGCGTCCCAATGTTTTCCCCTTCCCTAATCACCCAAAACCAAACAGCCTCCTACAGCAGAAGCAAGGAAAGATACCCGGCCAGCAGGGCAGAAAGAAGAACGGAGCCGCAGTAGCAGGCCACTGTCCGGCCCCGGAGGGAACGGGCCAGAACGCTCACCGATGGAATGGATATGGCCATGGCGGACAGGGTAAAGACCATTCCCACTCCCGGAGAGATGGAGATCAGCAGCTTCAGCATGGGGGCGACGGTGAAGATATCCGAATGGATGGGAATCCCTAGCAGGAATACCGCTGCTGCGGAAATCAGGCTGTTGTCGTTGACCACCCGGGCGATGGTTTCCAGGGAGAGGAACGCAGTGATTCCGCTGGAAATCAGAACGCCCAGCAGAATATACAGCCAGCAGCGCTTCAGCAGATGCAGCGCACTCAGCAGAGCGCACCGGAGCCTGTGCCAGAAGCAGTGTCCGCAGACCGCGGCCTCGTGGTGATGATGGTGGTCGTTCCCATGTGGATTCAGGGTACCGTCCGGCCTGGAAAGGGAAAACAGCAGGGTGCTGGCCGCTGTCACTCCTGCGGCACATATGAGATAGACAGCGGTAAAACCGGGCCCTGCCACTGCCAGCAGGGAGAAGATCGCCGTCAGATTCAGCAGTGAGGACGCAGTGAGATAGCATAAACAGACGCTGACCGGAACGCCAACTGAAAGCAGTCCCAGCAGAACGGGTACAATGGAGCAGCTGCAGAAGGGGGACAGCACCCCTGCCGCCGCAGCCAGGAAAAAGCCGGGCAGGCTTTTCAGGTGGGCCAGCCGGTGGTGGAGACGATCCATATTGATGTATCCGCTCAGCAGATAGACCAGCGTCATTACCAGAATAAGCAGAGCAAAGATGTTCAGGGTATCCACCGTGAAGTGTGTGAAAAACTCCTGCCAGCTTTCCGGCAGGGGCGTTTTGGCAAAGAGGGCTTCGACGAGCTCTCCAAAAGCGCCGTGGTCGTGCCCGGAATGGGCGGTCTGGGTCAGTATATCAGTCATAGGTTCCCCTTCCAATCAGCCGGATTCGCAGTAATGCCATAGGATTATACTGGCATTATAGCATACCTGTCAAGAGGGATGCTGCCGGCTTTTGGAGCTCAAAGAGAAAGACCTCGAGGACGCTGTCCTCGAGTCTCCGCAGTGCGTTGTTTCACAACGCACTTAGGAATTCGGCTCCGCCGAATTCTGAGATGCGCCGCAAGCGGCGCATCGGGGACGCGTCCCCTTGGATTCCCATCTTTTTAAGGGCGTGGAGGGGTGGGGGTCAGGTCTGTACAGACTTTTTACTCCCTGCCTCGCTGGTACTCGCTACAGGGACTATCGCCCGCCTACCCATTTTTTCGTAAAGAAAAAATTCAGCCCCGTGTGCGGCGCAATCAGTACGACGCAGAAAGTCCCGAGCGGGTTCTGCTACGCTCATGCTTTCTGCG
>JAAVZY010000143.1 GCA_022791945.1 Oscillospiraceae bacterium
GGCTATATTCTCCTTGAAAGAAAAGGATTCTGGATATTTGCCTGGATAGATATCTACATATTCACGGGTAACTGTCCCGTGATCGGAATGGGCATGAAAACGGAATGTACCCTCACCAGAACCACGGCTACAGTATCCCGTCGTGTTTATCTGAATCACATTGTTAGGGCCAAAAGTAAGCACTCGACCGAATCGAAACGTTACCGTTACATATGCCGTTGCCTTTGCTTTTTCCTGGACGGATAGATGTATATAAGGCCGGGCTGGAGTGGTTGTATTGCCGTATATCCGCGACCAGCATCCTGTGTCCTCTGCGCCGCCGAGAATGGTCAAATCAATTGCATTGGCAAAGATGGGGCGGTTCACGCCGCTGACTCCAGCATAGCCCTGCTGAATCTCCCGATTGACCCCGCTCACCCCGGTGAACACCTGCTTTACCTGGCGGTTGACTCCGCCGACGCCTGCTGTAATTGACATCAGCGCCGCCCCCTTGATAGGGAAACGGAGGCCCACGGACTACTATATATTTCCAGTTGTCCGCAGTACCCCCCCCCGTGGAAATTGTTACCATTTCATAATTCCTCCCTTTCTGGAAGTATTTACAAGGATGCCAGGACCAGTGTATCCACTATATCCCGCAGAGCGGACAACTGCTCCAGTGTTTCGTACATAGCGCTTTTCTTTCATAGTTCGATGAATGAAATTGCCTGGGATTTCACATTCCCGGTCACCGATGTGCTAACTAGCTTGGACATATCAATCTTAATCCCGTTTGGATATTCGTCCGGGTAGAAAATCCAGTTGTTGAACTTGGCGTCCTTTCTATCGGAATTAGTATCCATGACATAGTTCATGGAGAAATGAAACGATATCTTGTTTGTGATAATCGGAGCCTGAGTCGAGGGGACGCTTGCCGAAGAAATCCCGTCCTTGTAAAGGCTGGTTTGGTAGCTCCCGATGGTCCATTTGCATGCGCAGTTGGAAGTCGAAAATGCCGCATATCTGCCAATAGTAGAGATCGTTCCGGCGCTGAAAGTAAGATTTCGGTCAAAGGTAACGGTCCAGGTTGCCGTATCATAGCTTGAAGAACTCGGAATACTGGAATACAGATAATCCTTTGTTGTGTTTGCTTTTTTTCCGCTGACGGTCAGTGTTGCTTCCACCTTACTGGCAAAGATGGGCCGGTTGACCCCGCTCACCCCTGCATGCCCTGTCTTGATTTCCTGGTTGACACCGGAGACGCCGGCAATGGCCCGTTTGATGTTCCGATTGACGCCGGAGACTCCCGCAGCGATCTGCGGCATCAGCAGCGCCTCCCTTTGGAGGACATAATCATTTCAGAATCGCTCCTTCCGTGAATGCCCTTACAGTACCGTCAGAACCAGTGTATCCACCGTATCCCGCAGTACTGACAGCTGCTGCTCCAGATAGGTCTGCTGGGCCAGCGTCACACACAGCCGCTCTTCCGTAGCAGGAGGCGCGTCCGGCGTGACGGTCCGCTCGGTTTCCACCGTGCGCACCGCTATTGCGACACGCAGGGTGTAATGCTCGTGGACGCCCACCGTCTCCCCGGAATCCTCCAGAATGGTCAGCTGCCGAAGGTTC
Source organism: Oscillospiraceae bacterium (assembly GCA_022791945.1). Taxonomy (GTDB): domain Bacteria; phylum Bacillota; class Clostridia; order Oscillospirales; family Ruminococcaceae; genus Paludihabitans. The sequence goes on from JAAVZY010000143.1 coordinate 1,606, forward strand.
TCCGGATGGGTGGTCAGCGTCTCTACCTCGTCGAAGGTGTACTTTCCCTTTTCCAGCTGGATCTCCAGGCTGTCCCTGGAGGCTCCCTGATAGAAAAGGTTTTCTCCATTGATGGACAGAGCCTCCAATGTGGTGCCGTTGGCGAATCTGATTTGCATGTGGGATACTCCTTTCCATGTTATCCATACACGAAGGTGACCTTATTGTTTGTGACAGTTGTAGGGGCCGCAGCCGCAACGGCAAAGGTAAGCCCGTTGCAGGCGTTGGCCTTGCCCACGGTCACATTGTTCAGATTGGTCTGGCCAGTGCCTCCCCGGGCCACCGGCAGAATGCCCGCAGTGGCCTTGCTCACATCCAGAGCGGTTACCGGGATGGTAATGTTCGCGCTGCCATTGAAGGAAGTCGCCGTGCCGGTGGCTCCGCCGGAAATTCCGATGGTTCTTGCCGTGGCCAGCTTGGTGGCCGAACCCGCATTGCCGGTGGTGCTCCCCGCAGAGGCGGCATACTTCACCGACTTGGCGCTGTCAGCGGTATTGTCCACGCTTCCAAGCCCCACGTCCGCTTTGGTCAGGGTTATGTCCGCCGACAGGGCCTTTCCTGCCACCTTCCGGGTGGGAGGCACCACCTGGGTCGTGCTCGGCAACGCTCCCACATCCGCCGCCGTGGGCATCTGTACCAGCTTCCGGTTGGCGTTCAGGGTCGCTACCCCGTTCGCCGCTCCCTTTTCCGATGCTGGGATTGCGTTGGCGCTGATATTTTCAACCGTTCCCAGGATTTCTGCCGCTCTCTCCGCCGCCTCCGCCGCTGTGGCCTGCGCTTTAGCGGCCAGCTCAGCCGCCCGTCTTGCCTGCGCGAGAGCTGCGGCCGCCTCCACGCTGGATGCGCCGGAGGTATTTACCGATCCATACGCCATGGAATCACTCCTTTCCCTGAGTCATCCAATACTCCACTTTTAGCTCCCGTTCCGGAGCCAGCGCCGCCCGAAGCCGAATCGCCCCGGCGAGGGTTTCACAGGTCGGGCAGAGCCCGCACTCCACGGAGGTCAGCAGGCTTTCCGGCGCCAGGGTGATTTCCGCCCGATCTGCGGCGGTTATGCCGGGAGCCGGAATGTTGCAGTAATATGGATACTCCCCGGCCTCATCACACTGCCAGCCATCGGCGGAGAGAACGGCCTCTACCGCCGCCGACTTGTCCTGCTTACCGCCGAGGGAGTCTGCCGTAATCGCTGCCATGTCGGCTATATCGGCGCCAAGCCCGGAAATGGCGGACGCATTTGCGTCCGCCATCCCGATGATCCGTCTCAGCCCATCCAGCAGAGCTGTCCATGACAGGGAGTTAAATCCCTTCCACTTCATGGCGGGACCTCCCTTATACGCCCTCGTTTTCTGCGAACAGGGACTGGATTTCTTCAGCGGAGGCATACTCCAGATCGGAGGATTTGACATAGCCGGACAGGTCAACAAAGCCGGCCAGAACGTCGTATTTGCAGCTGTCTCCGACCTTGGCGACGACCACATTGGTGCCGCCGGGATGCTTCTCACCAGCTCCCTCCACAAAATCCTCCGTGGTCGTGAACGGCTCGGCGACGTTGACCACCAGCCCCAGGTTTGCTTCGGTCAGCTCGGGCAGATCGGCAAAGGCCACAGAGCCGCCGGCTTTATAGGCGCTTGACACCTTCGCGTGAATGGCGGCGGTCACCTGGGCCTCTGTCTGGAAGCCCGCGTCGTTGGTCAGGTCGGATACCTTCACAGGAATATCGCTGGTTTTGGCGTACTTTTTCTTCATTTCCTCCGCAAAGGTGCCCAGATTTTCATAGGAAATTGCTTTTGCAACCATTCTAAAATACCTCCCAAATCAGGCCGGGATATACACGGAAGGGATGCGCGGCTCCCGGCGCTGCGCATCCCTTTGACTTCTGTTCGGATTATTCTTCGGTTCCTTCCGGATTCTCGGGATTGGTGCCCTCACCTCCTTCGCTGCCGGGCGCATCCGGCTGGGAATCCAAATCCTGAAAGAGCGCGACCACATCCTCCGCGGTTGCAAATGTGATGGCGCCTCCTGCCGGGATGTTTTCCAGCTCCTTTTTGGTCGCGAACACATCCTTCAGGCCGGTCAGTGCCCGCAGGTTGACTGCCTGCTCCAAAATGCTGTTCTCCAATGCCATTGTTGATCCCTCTTTCTTTTTTATTATTCCTGGCCTCCATCGGCCTCAGAACCATGAAATAATGCGGCTACATCCGCAGGCTTTGCGGCGTCCAATGCAAGACCGCCGTCCTGGTCGTACCTGAGCCCCGCTCCCAGGGCAAACCGATCCACAACGCCGTCCGGCCCCACGACAATCCCGGCAGCATCTCCCTGGAGGGTGAGACTGGCCGGGATTGGCTCCGCCGGCACGCTGACAGCTGCCAGCCGGATGGCCCCGTCCAGGGTTTCCACCCAGGGGGCCAATCCGCAGGCGCCTGCAGTGGACTCTCCAGCCTCCGGGATGGTGAGCGCGGGGATCCTCTCACGGGTGACGCCCTCCACCGCCAGCTCCAGCCGGTAGGGATAGGCCCCATTCCCGGCTTTTTCCCAGCCAGTCGCGGGGATGGTTAGATTGCGCCGGCTGATGGCGATCGCCCTCATTGCCTGTGCAAGATCATCCCATGTTGCCAGCCCGGCCGGAGCGGAGACGCTCACCTGCAGCTCATCCGAAAGGATGATTTCCAGCGGGAAGTTGAACACACTGCCGGGATACTCCGGATGGTAAGCCGGAACCGGCTGACGGTAATCGCCCAGGGTGCCGTAGAGCAGATCCGTTTCCGCTCCTGTTTCCGGATCCTCCACATAGACCGCAAATTCGGACAGCAAAAAGGTGGGCACATCCTTGTGTGCGCTGTTGGCATATTGGATGGTCAGGCGCAGCCGGTCGTCCTGATGGCTGCGCTCGGATATGGCGCCCTCCGAAACATACTCAAGCAGCTCATGGACATCGGCCAGGTTAGCACCTTCTTCCACCCTTCCGCTGCCGAAGGCAACGCGGGTCAGATGGAAGGGCTTCTCTCCCTGCGCCATATAGGCCGCCATGGCAGCCCGGCCGTTTGTAGTGATTTTATAGGCGTAGTCCAAACTCATTCCCCCCTAAATCGATTTGATAGGATGGTATACACGCCGCCGGTCCGCAGAATGGTTGTGGAAGAGGGCAGACCATCATCCGGCGGGACCAGCATGGATATCTGGCCGGAGAAACCGCCTCCGGTGCGCAGGGTATCCGTATGCCTGGGGATGGAGCTGTCCGCAGCCATTCCCAAAACGGACTGAAACCCTCCGGCCTCTCCCAGATGAACGGCGGCGGATCCCTCATAGGCGTCCGGCTCCTGTGGAACGCCAATCTCTGCCTGGATTCCAAATCCTCCGCCCATATGGAGAAACGACGGAGGCATGGAAACGGTAAAGATCACATCGTCCAGCCAGCTGGAGAGGCGCTTTACAAGGGAGACCGCCCGTATCAGCTCATGGAATTCCTCCATGGAGACGACCGCGTGCTCCCGGAGAACGCGGATGCGAAAATGGTGGGCCTCTCCGCCATATTGGAACCATTCTTCCATCTGTCCTGCCCCAAAGATCGACCGGATGAGCCAGTTGACTGCCGAAGGAGTCCCCAATCGCTCATAGAAGGGAAGCGTCCCGGCAATCAGCCGCCGCTTTGCCTCCAGCGGGAGGGTATCCTGGTAGGCGGGCGTCCGGAGCTCCACGGACAGATAGTCCAGCTGTTCTTCATCGGCTGCGTCAATCATGGCCATCAGGCGGGTGCGAAGGGCCAGCTTCAGCAGACGCTGCTTTTCCTGAAGGATGGCGTACCCGATGGAGATGGTTTCCGGATGGTACCTCATGCCGTTGTTCAGCAGATCGGTGATCCGGCCGTTATAAAGCTCAGTCATCCTCCAGCCCCCCGTAGATCACCTTTTGAGTGCTCAGCTGGGCCACCTGGGTTTCCCGGACAGCCTGAAACCCAGGCGCATCCAGAATCACCCGCTTTGCACCCGCTTCGCGCACCCGGCGGATCAGCTCCGTGGGGTTCAGATCCCTGCCGATTTCCGATGTCTGCCAGACGATAAAGCTTCGGACAGCCGCGTCCACCTGCTGCTGGATGGCGGCTGCCCGGGCCTGATTGGAACGGGCGATATAGTAAGTAAAGGAAATTTCAAAATCCTTGACCTCCGGAGCGGAGACGGTCACCCGATCCGTCATGGGGCGCACATTGTCATCCTGCAAAAACTCTGTCAGGCCCTTGATCACTTCTTCTCCCGGAAGGTTCCCGTCCCGCATGAGGATGTAGACGGTAACTGCTCCCGGCTCCGGCGTCACCGGACGAACAGAGCCAATGTCCGTGTTGCAGGTCCGCGCCCAGAAGGTATAGGCGTCCTGCGGCCCCGCGGTGCTGTAGCCGGACGGGGCCAGGAAGGCCCGCTCAGCAAGGCTTCGGTCATCCTCCAAATCCGTCCCGCCGGCTGTGGCGGTAAGATTTGTGACGCTTTCCACATAGGGGAGCGGATCCACAAGGATGCGGATTTGCCCCGGCAGGAAGTTGTTCCCCCCGATGCCCTGGACAGTGCATCCCGCCTCGACGTCTGCATAGCTGCTCCCGGCGGGAGCCTCCGCGTATCCGACAGTCTGGAAATAGACGCCGTCGCCGTTGGTCAGCCGGGTACCGGCCGGGATGCCGATGGCGTAGTCACGGGGCGCCGAGAGGGTGAAGCGGATGGTGGTCCTGGCCGCTGACGCCTGCTGCCGGGTGACGCCGCGGTTGCCGGCCAGGTTGTCCAGGAAACCGTCATAGCTGTATTTGAGAAGGTTCTGTTTCCCTGCCCGGTCTACATACTGCTCGATCTGGTAGAGGTCGAGGGCGATTGCGTAGAGCTGAATCCGGACCGGATCCGCGGCCCCAAGGCTGATAGTCTGCCCGGTGACTTCCTTGTATTTCTTCTCATAGTTGGAAACAAGCCGATGCATCATGGCGTCCAGCGTGTCATTCTCTATAAAGGAAATGTCCGGAAGGTCAAAGACCGATTTTAAGAGGTTGTCCATGCAATCACCACCTTTGTATGAAGTTTCCCGTGTTGGTCCGCCTGGAAGGTTACATCGGTTACTCGGACCCGAGGCTCCCAGCGCTCCACGGCGTCCATGATCTCCACGGCCATCAGGTTTTCTGCCACAGGGGTCGGGTTGTCCAGGATAGCGGTGTCAATGCCGAAGTCCCTGTATAGCGGACAGGCGCCAAGGGGCGTAGCCAGCAGGGTCCTGACATTTCGAAGGATTTCCCGGCGGGTAGCGTTATCGCCTTCTCCGTATGCAAACGAGATTTCGATGTTGGAAAGGTCCACGGTTCTGCCCCCTTACAGATATTCTTCCATGGTGACATTGACCTTCGCCCGGACAAGCTCTCCCCGGTTGTATACGGTTTCCCAGGTTTCGCTGGCGCCGGTGATGCGCCACCAGTAGCGGCCAAGCCTCCGGCCTCCAAGGACAAGGGCGTTGACAGTCCCCCGTTCTGTGAAGCGCTCCAGCTTCTCCAGGGTAGCTCTGGGCTGGACGCCGAGGGTGGCGTCCAGGTCCATAGTGAAGGTGATCTTCTGAAGGGAGGGTCGCAGAAACTCCGGTTGGTCCTTCAGGCCGATCCTGCTATGGGTTGCCCACTGGGACCCTACGGTTCGCATCATGTTCTGAAGGGTGAAGACCTGTCTTTCGCTGACGGAGAAGACAATGTCCTTCCCCCAGTTGCCGATTGCCATGGTCTATCCCTCCTATCCTCCAATAAAAACATTCCCGCTGCCGTCCTGGACGGTCAGGTTGCCGTTGATATTGGTGTCGTCGGCATTGATGGTCACGGTTTTGGCGTCTATGGCCACGGAGCCGTCGGCGTTGATGGTCACGGCGACGCCGCCAATATGGAGCGTGAAGGTCCCGGTGTTGTGGTCGTAGCGTTCGTAAGCCTTGCCATAGTCACGGTTGAAGTCTTTTCTATACAGTCCTTCGAAGCCCTCCGGTGGCCGGTGGCCGTCGTGCCAGACAGGCCCGAGAATTGTAGCGGCGCAGGTCCCGTTGGACAGGTGGGCCACAAATACCTGATCGCCGACCTTGGGCATCCAGTATTGCCAAGCGAGGAAGCTGAAAAAGGCGGTTGTGCTGTCGCCCTTGTCTTCGTAGGTGATTTTCGCTGTCCCTTTGGGATAGTCGAAGCTGGAGATTTTCCCAATGCGGAGTGTTGCGGTGTCAGCCACGTTTATCTCCCCTCTGCGACGGTGCTGGCGACGGAGGTGGCGCTGGTGATCCGGGGTTCCACCCGGCGGAGATCCAGGGTCATCTTGTAGCCGCTGCCGACTGTGTGCGTGACGGTTTCGATGTAATAAATCCCGTCGAGCTTCTTCAGGCCCCGTATCTCTACAAGGTCCGAGGCGATCAATCCGGGACGGGCCTTCATGGTGATGCTCATGGTAACGGCTCCCCGGTTCGCCTTGTTTACTGCTGCCAGGGCGATTGCGGTGGCCTCTGTGAGATTGTCCGCCGGTTCGTTGACGGTAAGCAACCGGATCGGGTCCCCGGCCTCAACGGTGAAGGTCTTGTTTTTGTCGCTGTTGGTGTACTGGTATTTGACGCCGGTATAGGTGCCTGTGGTGGATCTGTTCCAGCTCCAGCCGGGGCCGAAGTCCGCCGGGGTGAGGATGGCTTTGACAGCCTTCGCTTCATACTCCGCCTCCGAGAAAACAACCAGCTTGTCGCCGTAGATTTTGAGGGCGAGGTCGTACTTGTCCACAAGGCCGCAGTAGAAGTCGCAGTCGTTTTGGCTGTTCTGCTCCACTTTTTCGATTGTGACGTCGGCGGCCTCGAAAAACAGAGTAATCCCGGCCCTTCCGGCTATAATCTGCCCTATTTCCTGGAGGGTGGCTCTTTCGTATGTTTCCGTCCTGTCCTGCGTCTTGAAGCTGGTATCAGCGGGGAGAGCCAGTGCCTCCAGGGTCATACTGACTGGCCCTCCCTTGAAGCTGAAATCGTCCACGCCGAAGGTCCCGCAGGGAAACTTCTGGACCTGGCCGA